>CAYQYJ010000152.1:3261-8233 GCA_964421605.1 uncultured Ardenticatenaceae bacterium
AATTCATTACAGGTCTCAAACCTGCTTGACTAAGGTCACTATCTGGTCCTGGCGGGCAGATTCGTACAGCGCCAACACGGTGCGCACGTGATTGCGGGACTCGCCCAATGTCACATAGGGCGGCGCGCCATCCAGGATGGCGGCGTGCATATCTTCGACTTCCCCCAAATACAGCATTTGCTCCGGAACGGGTATCTCTTGCGGCTCGCCATCTTTGGGGTAAAAGAGCAGGCGGCGGTTATCGTGTACCTGGGTGAAGGGGCGGTTCAGGTGCAGGCGGCCTTCTGTGCCGATGATTTCGGCTACGGTGTAAAACGGGGTGCGGAAAGCGGCGGCAATCTGCGCCAGGCGGTCGCCTGGGTAACGCATCTGGCCCACAAATGTTTCGTCTACGCCTGAGGGGCCTACCCATTGGCTGCCAGCTACGGTCATGGGCGGTTCGCCCATGATAAACTGGGCAAAGCTGAGGGGGTAGACGCCTACGTCCCACAGGCAGCCACCGCCCCATTGCGGCGTCAGGCGGATATTGTGGGGGCTGCGAATGGCAAAGTCAAAGCTGCCGCGCACCAGGCTAATTTCCCCCAGATGACCGGCGCGCACCCAATCGCCCACAATTTTGGTCTGAGGATGGTGACGGTACATGAACGCTTCAGCCAGCACGCAGCCGGTTTCCTGGCTGGCGGCAATCATATCGTCTACCTGCGGCAACGTAATCGCCAGGGGTTTCTCACACAAGACATGGACGCCGCGGCGCAGGGTGCGCACGGCCCATTCGGCGTGGAGGTGATTGGGCAGGCTAATGTAAACAGCATCTACCGCGCCGGAATCCAGCAGGGCTTCGTAGCTGCCAAAGGCGTGGGGTATTTCCCATTGTTGGGCGTAGGCGGCGGCTTTGCCGGCATCGCGGCTGGCTACCGCCACCAGTTCGCCCCGCGCCGAGGCGCGAATAGCAGGCATGAGGGCGCGGTTAATGTTGGCTGTCGAAAGCAATCCCCAGCGTATCTTGCGCATTGTGCGCCTCTTGTCATATAGAAGTTCAACTTCTTGGAGAAGTTGAACTTCGCCGTTTCGGAACAATTCGGCGAATTGTCCTACCCCTAGCGGTATGGCGCAATGCCGCTGCCAAAAGCATCGGCGTTGTTATTTTCCAGGCCGAAAAGGGCTTCTTGCAGGGCAAATGTGCCCTGATAGAAGCGGGCGCGCGGGGCGGCGGAGATCATTTCGGGGTAGTAGTCGCTGCAACGGGCATAGAAGTCGTCGTCAAAGCTGGCGAGAATGCCGGCAAAATCCACCGCCGCATCCCCCAACCCCGCTTCGCCAAAGTCCACCACTCCCGTTAGCCGTTCCGTGGCCGGGTCCCACAACAAATTGCCCGTGCCAAAGTCACCGTGGCACAACATTGGCGGGAAGGTGGACAGGGCGGGATCGTCCAGATACGCCTCAAAGTGGTTCGTTATCTGCTGGCGGGCGTCCGGGCGCATATATTCGAACAACTCTGTTTGTACCCGCTGGTACATGGCAGCGTAAGCGGCGCGCTTATCGGTCAGGGGCAGCCGCAGCCGCCGCAGCACATCGGCAGGCACATGGTGCAGCTCGCGCAAGAAGGTGGCAATCTGGGCAGCCAGCGTGTCCAGCGCTTCAGGATTGGTAATCTGGTCGAATACATGCCGCCACAAGGGGCGACCGGGAATCATGGAGTAGCCCATGAAAGCCATGCGCCGCTGGTCGTGTTCCAGATCATAGAACAGGGGGCGGGGCACGGGCAGCGTGACGTAATTTTGGATAAGCTGCAAGATGGCAATCTCTTGTTCCAGCCGGGCAGCGGCGGCAGGGTAACGGGCAAAGCGAAAGACGAGGGCTTCGTTCACAATGAGGACGTCGTTAAATTGGCCGTCCTGATTCAGGGAAACGGATTGGATAGTCAGGTCAGGATAGCGTTCGCGGATGCGATGCAGATGACGGTTCCAGGGATGGTGGCGTTCGTTCATAGTGATCGGTGGTAATGTTTATGAGTCAGCCGCTGGCAGGTGAAGCTGCGCCGCCAACCAATCCAGGCGGTCATTGGCGGCGTCTTCGTTCAACTCATGGCCCGCCTCATACCAGCGGAGTTCTTTGGGCGCGGCGGCAGCGTCGTAAAACGCCTGCGCCTGTTCTACGGGGACGTGCGGGTCTTGCTGGCCGAATTGAAACAAAATGGGGGCTGGAGACAAAGTGGCTACGTTGTTGATGGGGTCTAATGGGGACATCTGCGCCGCAAAAGCCTGGCGGGGCGCGCCGTCAAGCGGCGGGTAGTAGAGATACCAGTCAGGGAAGCGCGGCGTGCCCGCCATGAGAACGTAACAGCCTGGACGAGGCGTCACGCGGCCTAACAACAAGCCATACATGGCGCCAAAATCGTGCCCCACCAAAGCCAATCGGGCAGGATCAAGGCCCGGCTCAGCCAGTAGCAACTGCAGCGCCAGGCGTAGTTCAATGACCTGGCGAATGGAGTCAGGGTAGTCGTCCGCCTGAGTGCGTTTGATGAACCAATCGCGGTCGGACCACATGGTCTCTATGAGCAGGGAGACTGCGCCGCGCTTAGCCAGGGTCATGGCTTCTTCCAGAAATTGGGCGCGGTTGGCATTGGGGGCTTCGTCGTACCAGTGGAGGTAGAGAATGCCGGCATACGCCCCCTTTTCCACACGCGGGCGCACCAGGTAGGCGGCGCGGCGATAGCCAAATGGGGTGGCGTAAGTAAAGTTGCGGCTGACGATCTGGTCGCTGCGGCGCACGCCAGCCAGGCGCACGTCCGGGTCAAACTGCGCGTCATAAGCAAACAGGGAAGCAAGAGACATAGTCAAAAATTCCGATCAACCGTAAATATCGGAGGGACGCAATTTGTCCCCTATGCGCTCTATTGTACCTGTTTTTTGCCGTTTGCACGGGGAGTCAGAATAATTCAAACCAGAAGGTTGTGCCTTGCCCTGGCTGGCTCTCCACGCCGATACGCCCGCCGTGGGCGTGGATGATGCCGCGACAAATGCTCAGGCCGAGGCCGGAGCCGGCCCCGTTGGCCCTGCCTTCCGCGGCGCGGCTGCTGCCCGCAGTCCGACTGCGGGCGGCGTCGGCGCGCCAGAAGCGGTCGAAAACGCGCGCCTGCGCTTCTACCGTCAATCCCGGCCCGTTATCACGCACGAACACGCGCACGCCATCGCGGCTCGCTGACGTCCCCAGCATCACCTGCGGTGAACCGCTGCTGCCCTGGGGGGCATAACGCAGGGCGTTTGCCAGCAAATTGCCTAACACTTGCTGCAAACGGGCTTTATCGGCTAACACAGGGGAGAGGGTTTCTGCCGGCAAATCCAACGACAACTGCACCCCTTCCGCCTCTGCCAGGGGCGCGAAAGCCGCAAAGGCTTGTTGCAGCAGCAGCGCCATGTCCAGGCTCGTTTTTTCCAAAGGCAACTGCCCGGCTTCCGCCAGCGACAGGGTACGCAGTTCATCCACCAGCCGCCCCAACCGCACGGTCTCCTCATGCACCAGCGTCAGGTTCTCAGGCGTCGGCGCAAATACGCCATCCAGCATCCCCTCCAGATGCCCACGCATCACGCTCAACGGCGTACGCAGTTCGTGCGCCACGTCCGCCAACATCTGCTGTCGCTGCTGCTCGGCTGTGGACAGCGATTGGGCCATCTGGTTAAAGCTGGCAGCCAGGTCGCCAATCTCATCGTCGCTGTGAATGCCAACGGATTGGCTCAAGTCGCCGGCTGCCAGGCGGTGGGTGGCTTGCGTGAGCTGCTGCAAAGGGCGCGTCAGCCGCTGCGACAGCCACACGCCCAACAGCAGCGCCAGAGCAACTGCCGCCAGCCCGCCCCACAACAACGCCTGATTGACCGACTGCAAGAAGGCATCGGCGTGCAGGTTGGATTGGGTCATCATGCCCTGGCCCGCGCCGCCCGGCTCCAAGACCAACAACGTCCCCACCAACAGACCCTCTACTTCGATGGAGAGTGTGGCAATTTGCGTCATGCTGCTCAGAGGACGCCCTCGTCCAGCGCCCGCTGTGGCAATCAGCGCACCAGCAGGGTCTAACAACCGGTAAGCCAGCCCTCTCTGATTCTTTTCCGCCGCCAGCAAAGCGTCCACGCCTGTCCAATTTCCTTGCTGGCGATAGTAGCCGCTGAGGCGAAGCTGCAAATCATCCAATTGTGATTGGCTGACAAACTGCTGAAATTCAGTTGTGGTGACGCGATTGGATAGTACAGCAACCACGGTCACGCCCACGATTACCACGAGCAAAATGGCTGCTGTCAGTTTGACCCACAAGCGGTGAAACATGGCGGCTACCCTGACATTTCTTCACGGGCAAAGCGGTAGCCCACGCCAAAAACGGTGAGAATGTAGCAGGGATTGCTGGAGTCAGGTTCGATCTTCTTGCGCAAATTTTTGATATGCACGTCAATGGTGCGTTCGTAGCCGTCGTAAGCAAAGCCCTGCGTCCGTTCTAGCAGTTCCAGGCGGCTGAAGGCGCGTCCGGGGCTGTTCATGAGCGTATGCAGCAGGTCGAACTCCATGCGCGTCAGGGTAACGGGTTCGCCAGCCTGTATCAATTCGTGGGCGGTCGGGTCTAATATCAGGTCGCCAGCCCGCAGCAGGGGAGATTCAGGCGGGGCAGAGGATACGCGGCGTAGTACGGCGCGCACGCGGGCCACTAATTCACGGGGGCTAAAGGGTTTGGTCAGGTAGTCGTCCGCGCCCATCTCCAGCCCCATAATTTTATCTATATCATCCACGCGGGCGGTAAGCATGATAATGGGGGTATTTCGTTCCTGGCGATGTTGGCGCAGAAATTCCCAACCATCCATTTGGGGCATCATCAAATCCAACACAATCAAGTCAGGCTGATGGTCGCGGGCGGCAAAGAGGGCGTCGCGCCCATTGCTGGCGGTGACGACCTGGTAGCCTTCTTGCTCCAGATAGCCGCGCACCAGGT
>CAYQYJ010000153.1:0-8230 GCA_964421605.1 uncultured Ardenticatenaceae bacterium
TTCGCAGAGGAAAGACGCGCTTATGACGTTTGAGATACCGTCAATTGACTATTTTCTGTTGTTACCCCTGATCTGGATAGTGACCTGGGGATTGGTCTTGATGTTTGGGGACCTGGTTGTGCCTGAGGGGCGCAAGAACCTCACGGGTTGGTTGAGCCTGGTGGGGATTGTGCCGGCACTCATCCTCACCCTGCTGCAATGGAACCAAACAGGCGCAACCGTCACCCCCGCTGGCGGCAACCCCATGGTGATCGTAGACCGCTACAGCGTCTTTCTAAACGCTGTCCTGCTGCTCACAGGCTTGCTAACCGTCCTGCTCTCCGTTAATTACCTGGAAAAGGTCAATCTGAACCGCGGCGAATATTATATGCTGATGTTGTTCAGCCTCTCAGGCATGATGCTCATGAGCATCGCCAATGACCTGATCCTCGTTTTCCTGGCGCTCGAACTTCTCTCTATTCCCCTTTACATCCTGTCTGGTTTTGCCGTGCCCCGCCTGGATTCGGAAGAATCCGCCATGAAATACTTCCTGTTGGGCGCATTTTCCTCAGCTTTCATGGTCTTTGGCATCGCCTTGCTGTATGGGGCCACCGGCTCCACGGCGCTGCCAGAGTTGCTTACCCGTATTGGTGAGGGCGGCGCATTAGGGATGGCGGGCGCAGCCTTGCTCCTCGTCGGCTTTGCTTTCAAAGTGGCTGCCGTTCCCTTTCACATGTGGACGCCAGACGTCTATGAAGGCGCGCCTACCGCTGTCACCGCCTTCATGTCTGTGGGCGCTAAGGTAGGCGGTTTTGCCGCTTTGATTCGCGTATTTGTCAGCGCCCTGCCGGCGCTGGCCGCTACCTGGGCGCCAGCCATCGCTGTCCTGGCAGCCCTGACCATGATTCTGGGCAACGTTGTGGCTCTGGCGCAGTCGAATATCAAGCGAATGCTGGCTTATTCCAGCATTGCCCACGCGGGTTACAT
The DNA here is from genome assembly GCA_964421605.1 of uncultured Ardenticatenaceae bacterium. Classification (GTDB taxonomy): domain Bacteria; phylum Chloroflexota; class Anaerolineae; order Promineifilales; family Promineifilaceae; genus JAGVTM01. The sequence continues at coordinate 967 of CAYQYJ010000153.1, forward strand.
TTTAATGGGGGTTGCCGCTGGCGTGTCCAGCCCGGATGGCGTCAGCGCCGCCCTGTTTTACATGCTGGCTTATCTCTTCACCAACCTGGGTGCATTTGCCATTGTTATTGCCGTCGAGCGTCAGCATAATACGGGAACCATGCTGGATGACTTTAAAGGGTTAGCCAGACGCGCTCCACTACTATCGCTGGCAATGGCTTACTTCATGCTCTCGCTCACAGGCGTTCCTCCCACTGGCGGCTTTTCGGGCAAGTTCTACATCTTCCGCGCCGCGATTGAGGCGGATCTGGTGTGGCTGGCTGTGGTGGGCGTAGTCACCAGCATCATCTCTGGTTACTTCTATCTGCGCGTCGTTTACCTGATGTTCATGCACGAAGGCGCCGGCGAAGTCAGCGCCAAACCCGCGCTCAACGTGGCTGTGGCCCTGACCGTGTTAGGCACGCTGCTGTTGGGTTTGCTCCCAGGCCCCTGGTTCACCGCGGCGCAGCAAGCCATTCTGCGCGGCGTGCAAACCCTGGCTGGCGGCTGATAGGAGTGGGCAGTGGTGGATGTAGGACAAACTGTTAGTTTGTCCCCCCCTTACACCTCAGCGTTCTGTCTGGTAAAAGAAATCCGTCACCACCGGATGGACGAAGTCGCGGCGGAATAATGACTGCCATTCCCAGGCCGGATCGGCGCTGCCCCCTTCTAAATTGGCTAAGAGCCAGGCGCTAAAAGCAAAAAAATACGGTTCTGCGTCGCGCATATAGGCATACTGCCAGCTTAACATTTCTTTTTCTATCTGGGGATCGGGGTGGTAGGAGCCGCCTTCAGTGCCGATCAGGGGGATAGAACGGTGCAAATAGGTGTTGACAATGGCGTCGTATTGGCGGAAAAGCAGAAAGCCGTCGGCGTCATCGGGCGCGCGCAAACCATGATAGTTGTGCACGGATACCCACCCCCAGTTGAGCAAACCGAGATCGCCGTTTCGTTTGAGCGCCTGTAATGTGCGGGCGAGGAACTGGTAATGATTATACGGGCCTCCTGGACTGAGCGCGCCCAGGCCAGGATAGCCGCCATTGGCGATCACTTCGCGGGCGGCCGCAGCCCAGGTAACGGCATAGGTGTTGGGGTTGGAGACGCCTTGATGGTTTTCATCGTTGACGTTGGGTTCGTTGTATAGCTGGAAGTAGTAGACGCCGCGCGCGTTATAGTGGCGTACCATGGCGCCCAGATCGCCATCGTAGGGTAAGATACCGCTGCGATAAACGCGCATGATGGGCATGATGCCGTTAGCCACTAGCTGATCTACCAGGTAATCGTTGCGGCCCATGTCGCTGTGATCGTTGAGGAAAACGACCCATTTGATGTGCATTCGTTTGACTTCAGCCACAAAGCGATCCACGACGCCTCGCTCTTGACTGGTGGTGGGTATCCAATGAATGCCCCAGCCATTGTCGGCGGGGGGGCGTGGGTAGTAGACCAGAGGTAGGGGCTCTGCTGGCGTGTAGGCTTCGCGTGGTTTCAGGGTAGCGGTAGGCGTGATGGTGGGGGAGGGGGTAATAGAAGGGGTGGGCGTAGATGTTTCTGGGGTGACAGGCGTGTTGGTGGGAACGGGCAGCGGCGTTTGGGTCGGCGGACGCGGTGTGGTGAAGGGAGGGAGTGTCGCCGAGGGCGCTGGCGTCGGCGGGGGCGGGGTGAAGGTAGGCGGCAGCCCGTTCCGCCCGCCTGCGCTGGCGTCATCTACCATAGCCGCCACAGCCAGGGTGGGCAGTCCGGCGGCGCCTGCCGGCATCTGACAGCCAGCCGCAAACAGTGCCAGCAGCAGCGTCAGAGAGAAACAGGCGGATTGCCTTGTTAACCGGTGGGATAGAGGCATAAAACAGGAACCCGTAGCAGTGGAGCGTGTCTGGTTGGCCGACGTTTGCCGGCATCTAACGCCTCGTGGTTATATCACGTCAGGATTAACCAGGTGTATCCCGTTTTACACTCAGTCGCGGATAGTACAAATCGGCTAAGGTTCTGGCATTAGCGGTAGAGGTCCAGATGCCTGGGGCGCACCAGGTCGCTGGCTTTGCCTTCATGGGCTGGCAGCGTCAATCCTCGTACCAACACCACGGGCGTTCTTTCGGCAGCCTGCCCCATTAACAATCCGGCGGCGGCGGCAATTTCGTCAGCCACGCCCACATCGGTATGCTGCAAGCGGTAGCCGTACAGGTCCGCTTCACCGCGCCGATCCCATAAGGCGGGAATGCCAGCTACCCCAATGGCTACCCCCACTGTGCCCAGGCGAAAAGGGCGACCATGGCTGTCTGTAATGATGACGCCTATGGGAACGCCAAAGTGCGCCGCCAATGTCTGGCGCAGACGCGCAGCGCTGGCGTCAGGGTCTAAGGGCAGCAGCAGCACCGTTTCGTCGGTTGCTTCTGTGCCTGTTTGCGGCACGTTGGAGCGATCTATGCCGGCATTGGCGCTGGTAAACCCCAGCCGGTGGCGCACAATCAACACCCCCTGGCGCAGGCGAGAAATTTCTTCGCTCTCTTGCAGAATCAAAGCCACCAGGCGCGGATCTTTTCCTGTAACCTGCGCCACTTCTTGCGCTCGTGCATCAGGCGTAACCTCCCCCAGATTGATCTGCCGCCCTTCAGCCTTAGATACCACCTTTTGCGCTACAGCCAACACATCGCCCCCTTGCAGTGTGATGCCAGCTTTTAACAGGGCTGCCAGCAGCAGCGCTCCCAGATCGTCGCCAGCCTGGATGTGGGGCAAACCCGGAACAGCAGTGAGTGTGATTTGCGGTATCATCAAGATTCTGGCAGACCCGTGATACGGATGCCGGCATTCTTAATCTTGTAACGCACGTTGATGCTGATTAGCACCGCCGTCAACCCTTCAGCTACCGCCGCATTTTGCAGGGGCCCGGCATGGACGCCGCGCATACCCGCGTCGGCCGCCAATTGCACCGCAACTTCTCTGTCCGCCAGCTTATCGCCGCAGACCAGTACGTCACACGCCACATCGTGCTCAAAATCTTGCAGATGTTCGGCAGACACATTTTGGAAAGCAGCCACGACGCGCGTTGTTTCGCCCAACAAAGCCTGCGCTTCTTGCGCCGCTGAACCAGCCGGCGGCAGCCAGACGCGGCTTACCTGCGGCGGCTGCAAGGGTACGACCACCGAAATCAGTAGTTTGCCCGCCAACGCCTCTTTAACTGCGTTCAAAGTAGCCGCTTGCGCCGCATACGGTACAGACAAGATTACCACGTCTGCCTGCTGTGCCGCTGTCAGGTTGTCGCTGCCCTGTACTGTAATCCATTCGGGCAGCGCTTCGGTCAGGGCTGCCGCCGTTTGCACGGCGCGTTCCGCTACCCGCGAACCGATAATGAGTTCATGACCAGCGGCAGCCCAGCGCAGGCCCAACCCCGATCCCTCTTTTCCCGTTCCACCCAGTATGGCGATTTTCAAGATTTGCTCCAGTTGATTGCGTTTCCCAGACGGGAGCAGTCTTTAAGACTGCTCCCGTCCTCAGGCGGCGAACCGTTCCCAGACGCTGGCAGCCAGCTCGCGGCTGCGGGCGGTGATAGCGGCTTCGTCCAGAGTGAGAAGTTGCCGATCTTGCATTAAGATTTGACCGCGACAAATGGTGGCGGTGACCATGCTGCTTTCAAAACCAAAGAGGATGTGCCAGGGCAAATTGCCGGCATGTAGCGGCGTCGTTGCCTGATAATCCACCAGAATCAGGTCGGCGGCAGCCCCCTCCGCCAAAACGCCAAGGGGTTGATCGGGCCAGAACATGCTTGCCAGGGCAGCGTTGTTGGTCACAGCCATTTGCACAATGTCCATACCGTTGGCGCGCCGTGGGTCGCGGTGGACGACTTTATGCAGCAAATAAGCCGCTTTCCACTCCGCCCACATATTGTTACTGAAGCCATCGTTGCCCAGGCAAACGGGGATACCCAGCCGCAGCATCCCTTCCACATCTGCCGCGCCAACGGCGTTGTTCATGTTGCTGCGCGGCTGGTGCGTCACCCAGGTGCGCGTGTCCCGCAGCAGGGTCATTTCGGCGGCGTCAATGTGAATGGCGTGGGCCACAATGGAGCGGGGACCGAGAATGCCGGCATACGCCAATCGATCCACCACCCGTTTGCCATACTTATGCCGCGCGTCGTACTCATCCGCTTCGTGCTCGGCTACGTGAATGTGGAAGCCGCAGCGCAAGTCGCGCGTCGCCGCCACGCAATCCGCCAGCGTCTCATCGGATAGTGACAGCGAGGCGTGCAGCCCAAACGTGCCTGCCAGCAAACCATTTGGATTTTCTGCCAGACTGTGCAAAAAGCGCACATTTTCCGCAATACCCGCCTGCGCCTCCGCCGTCCCGTTCCGGTCAGTCACCTCATAACACAAAGCAGCTCGCACCCCAGCCACCGTGACAGCTTCGGCAATCACATCCAGCGAACCAGGGATAGCCTGCGGACTGGCGTGATGATCAATCAGGGTGGTTGTGCCATGCTTGATGGCGTCCACCAGGCACACCAGGGCGCTGTAACGCACATCTTCAGGCGTCAATGCGCGATCCAGCCGCCACCACAGCCGCTGCAAAATGTCGGGGAAATCTTGCATGGGCGGTCCCGGAATACCCAGGCCGCGCGCAAATGCGCCGTAGAAATGGGTGTGAGCGCAAATGTTGCCGGGCATGACCAGTTGACCACGTGCATCTAATATCGGTGTATCCGGGTGCTGCTGCTGGAGGAGGGCGCTGTCGCCCATGCCGGCAATCCGCCCCTCTCGCAGCCACAAGCCGCCATTTTCAATGATCTCGTTGGGTTGCCCCCAGGTTACCAGCCTTGCATTAACAATAAGTAATTCGTCCATGGCTTGATTCTAACCGTACCTTGACAGGAAAACCAGTTACGTTAAACTCTATTGCGATCGCATTTGTATTCAATTTTGTAAGAAACGTCAATCCCACCGCGTCTGACAAAAAGGTGTTTTTACCACTATTAAACTGCGTGACATTGAAGGAGAATTTCTAATGGCAAAACCATTTGAGGTCACTGACGAAACCTTTGAGCAAGAGGTTTTGCAGTCAGAACAACCTGTATTGATTGATTTCTGGGCGGAATGGTGCGGGCCCTGCCGCATGATCGCGCCTAGCGTGAAGGCTATTGCCGAAGAATACGATGGGGTAATGCGCGTCGGCAAGATGGACGTGGATGATAATCCAGCCATTCCAGGCCGTTATGGCATTATTGGCATTCCCACCCTGATGCTGTTCAAGAACGGTGAAGCCGTGGCCCGCATCACGGGCGCAATGCCTAAGGATCGGATTCTGGCTCAGGTGCTGCCGCATGTCGAGGCGCCTGTCAAGAGTTGAGTGACCTCTAAACTGCCTTATCTCTGGTTGCGCGCCTGTCGCTGCCGCCAGCGTCATTTTCTTTAGAAACCTGAACGCCCATCCCCCCGGATGGGCGTTTTGCTTTCAGATTGGTTCAATCCCCTTGAAAAATAACCTGCTTGTAGGGCGGGTTGGCAACCCGCCCCTCTCAATAAGATGCAGACCACATGGATGGATGCCGGCCAAACATCAATTTGCGTCATCCTTCGACAAACTCAGGACAAGTTCTGCGAAATCCTGATTATTTTTATCCATCGTGGGGCGCCCCGCGCATGGGCAACCCCCTTTCATTTGCCGAGGTAATTATGTCCCAAATCGAAGTCGCCATCATGCTTGAAGGCCAAAACGGTCTCACCTGGCCCCGCTGGCAGCGCCTGGCGCGGGCTGTTGAAGACTTGGGCTTCGCCGGCCTTTACCGCTCCGATCATTACACCAACGCCAATCCACCCGACAAAGAATCGCTGGAACTGTGGGTTTCGCTGACCTGGTTAGCCAGCCATACCCGGCGCATTGAGTTTGGTCCCCTGGTGTCGCCTGTCTCTTTTCGCCAACCCACTATGACAGCGCGCATGGCTGCGGCGGTGGATGATCTGTCAGGCGGTCGCCTGACGTTGGGACTCGGCGCGGGTTGGCAGGAGAGGGAACATACCAACTATGGCTGGGATTTGTTGGATGTGCCCGCTCGCTTTGCCCGCTTTGCCGAAGGTCTGGAAGTGATAACCCGCTTGCTGCACAGCGAGGTGCCTGTAGATTACAACGGCGCTTACTACCAACTGCGTGAAGCCATCTTGCTGCCGCGCCCGCGGCGCCCTGGCGGCCCGCCCATTCTCATTGGCGGCAACGGCCCGCGCCGTACCTTGCCCCTGGTTGCCCAATACGCCGCCGAATGGAACGCTGTGTTTGCCCCTGCCCCGCGCTTGCGCGATCTGAACCGTCAGCTAGACGAACTGCTTCTTGCCAATGGACGTTCCCCAGACAGCGTGCGCCGTTCGTTGATGACCGGCTGCTGGTTTGGCCGGGATGACGCCGCCGTTCAGGCGCGCTTGAACGTGCGCGGTCGCACTTTTGCACAGGCGCGCAGCGCCGGTCTGGTAGTGGGCACGGGAAATCAGATTGTGGAGCAACTGGGAGAACTGGCGGCAGTGGGTGTACAGCGCGTCATGCTGCAATGGCTCGACCTGGATGACGTAGAGGGTCTGGCGGCTATGGCCCAGACCGTACTGCCCCAACTTTAGCCGCCATTCGCTGGCGCAGAGTCGCGGCTCAAAAACAAAACTGGGGTATGGTTAACCCATACCCCAGTGATAACGTCCAGTTGAATCTACCGCTGCCGATCAGCCGTCCGAGTCTTTTGTCTCTTCCGTTCCCGTTGAGACTTCCAGGTTGGCGCTGACTTCAATGTCCACAGCTGGTTCTGGTTGTTTTTCTTTGGGCGCAAACTGCTCGGCTAACTTGCCCAGCTCATCGCTGAGCCAGCTCAGACCCTGCACCAGGTTGGTGCGCGCCTTTTTGGCCAGGTCAGCTTCTTCCATCTTGGTTTTCAACTCTGTCGCTTCCTCGCGCACCTTTTTAGCCGGCTCGCTGGCGCGGGCTTCGCGAATGACTTTGTCTACTTCGTCGGCGAAAGATTTGATGCCTTCGCGCACTTCTGTTTCCATCTTCTGCCGTTCTTCGCTTTCCCAGGCGGCGCGCAACGTTTCCGCCACCTGCCGTCCCAGGTTCTTCAACTCGTCCACAATGTCTACCGCGGCTGCTTTGGCTGCAGTTTCCGCGTCACCGCTGGCGGGCGTCTCGGCGGCTGTGGCCTCAACTTCTTCGACCTCGATCTTCAGCCGATCTTTGATTTCTTCAACGCTGGGGGTTTCTGTTTCATTCATGTCTGTCATGTCTG
>CAYQYJ010000154.1:0-2064 GCA_964421605.1 uncultured Ardenticatenaceae bacterium
AGTTCGTGTAACCGCTGCACCGCCGCCGCCGTGTCATGCGCCGTCACCACCAGACTGACGCTGCACTCCGACGAACCCTGGGCAATGGCAATCACGTTAATGCCATGCGCCCCCAGGGCGCTGAAGATTTTGCCGGCAATCCCCGGCGTCCCCCGCATCCCCGCCCCCACCACCGTCACAATCCCCACCGGCTGCTGCGCCCAGATACGGTCAATATCCCGCCGCTGCAATTCGTGGGCAAACTCCGCTTCCAGACTGTTAATCACCACAGCCGTCGCCGCTTCGGGCACAGAAAAACAAATAGACTGCTCCGATGAAGCCTGCGTAATCAACAGCACGCTCACCTGGCTGCGCGCCACTGCCCCAAAAGCCCGCGCCGCAATCCCCGGCACGCCCAACATCCCCTTCCCCTCTATCGTCACCAGCGACAGGTTGGGAATGGCTGTCACCGCCTTGATCTGCCCGCTGCCATCCGGTTTATCCGCCACAATCACCGTGCCGGCATGATCCGGATTAAACGTATTCTTGATCCGCAGCGGAATCCCATTCTCCACCACGGGCCGGATCGTCTTTGGGTGCAGCACTTGGGCCCCATAATAAGCCAGTTCCGACACCTCCCGATTCGTCAACTCCGGAATCGTGCGCGCTGCCGCCACCAGCCGCGGATCCGCCGACATCACCCCATCCACATCCGTCCATATCCACACCTCCTTTGCCGGCAGCGCCTGCCCCAAAATCGCCGCGCTAAAATCCGACCCACCCCGGCCCAACGTCGTCATCACCCCTCCCGCCGTGGCCCCAATAAAACCAGTCACCACAGGCACAGCGCCCTGCGCCAGCGCCGCGCCCAGACGCGCCTGCGTCAGGCGCGTCGTTTCCGCCATCAACGGCGTCGCCGCCTGGAAATTAGCATCCGTGCGGATCAACTCAGTCGCATCCACCGCCAGCGCCGCCAGACCAAGCTGGCGCAAATAAGCCGCCAGAATGCGCACGCTCATCTGCTCCCCCATGCCGCTAATCGCATCCAGCGCCCGCGGCGTCAACTCCCCCAACACCAACACCGCCTGGCACAGCGCCGTAAATCGATCCACAAACTGCCCGTTTTCCGCCAGCGCCGCCTGCCGCTCCCCTTCCGGTTCCAGCAAACCATCAATCACTTCATAATGCGCCCGCCGCAGTTGCTCCGCCACATCCAGGAAAGTCTGGCTGTCGCCCGCCAGGGCGCGTCTGGCCCCCTGCAACAGCAAATCCGTCACCTTAACCGGCTTCGTACCCATAGCCGAAGCCACCACCACCACCGAACCCCACGTCTGCCGCGCCTGCTGGATCAACGCCGCCGTCTGCCGCACCGCCGCCGCGCTGCCCACCGAACTCCCGCCAAACTTCATCACCAATGTCATACTCACTTCCCTTCAATGGGCCACTTTGGACGCAAACACGCCCAAAATGGCCTATAATACGGGGTGTCATGGGACGACACCCAATAGGGTTCTATCCAGAGTTTTCCCAACAGCAAAAACCTCAATCCCAAAGTATACCAGATTCAAATGCCGGCAAAAACGTGACCAGAACAGGCATTATGCTTTACAATATACAGGAAACAATAAGACCCTGGCGAGACCTGACAGGTCTACGAGACCTGTCAGGTCTTATTTAACGTCTAAATAAAAGCTCATGAATCCTATACCCATCTACACCATCGGCTACGGCGCGCGCGAAATGGCCGAGTTCCTGGCAGCCCTGCGCGCCCAACAAATCGCCTTTCTCATTGACGTCCGCTCGCGCCCTCAATCGCGCCATAAGCCCGATTTCTCCCAGGCTGCCCTGCGGCAGCATCTCCAGGATGCCGGCATTCGCTACCTCTACCTGGGCGACAGCCTCGGCGGCGAACACGCCGATTACCAGCAGCGCCGCCAGCAGCCAGACTACCTGGATGGCATCAATCGGCTGCACCGCGCCTTTGCCCAACAGCAGCGCGTCGCCCTCATGTGCGCCGAAGGCAAACCCGAACAATGTCACCGCGCTCTCTTGATTGGGCAAACGTTGGCAGATGCCGGCATCCCC
>CAYQYJ010000154.1:2164-6299 GCA_964421605.1 uncultured Ardenticatenaceae bacterium
CGCGCCGTCCTCAAGCGCGTTTTCGGCTACGACAGCTTCCGCCCGCTGCAAACCGACATCATCCAAAACGTTCTCAAAGGTCAGGATACCCTGGTCATTATGCCCACCGGCAGCGGCAAATCCCTCTGCTACCAGCTTCCCGCCCTCTTCTTTCCTGGCCTGACCATCGTCGTCTCCCCCCTCATATCCTTAATGGAAGACCAGGTAGCCCAACTAACCGACCTGGGCATCGCCGCCGTCTACCTGAACAGCACCCTGGACGCCGACAGCTACCGCCGCACCGTTTCCAGCATCCTCAACGGCAGCGTCAAACTCCTCTACGTCGCCCCCGAAACCCTGCTCCGTCCAGCCACGCTGACAATGCTGCGCCAATGCCGCATTGACTGCCTCACCATTGACGAAGCCCACTGCATCTCCGAATGGGGCCACGAATTCCGCCCCGAATATCGCCAGCTAGTCACCGTGCGCCAGATGCTGCCCCACGCCGTCTGTCTGGCCGTCACCGCCACGGCCACCGAGCGCGTACGCCAGGACATCACCGCCTCCCTGGGCATTGCCGCCGCCGATGAATTCGTCGCCAGCTTCAACCGCGAAAACCTCTTCCTGGCTGTCCAACCCAAAACGGATGGCTTGGGACAAACCCTCGCCTTCCTGGCCGCCCATCCCGACGAATCCGGCATCATCTACTGCGCCACACGAAAGCAGGTAGACATTTTGACGCAGCAGTTAACCGCCCGCGGCTTTGCCGTCCTGCCCTACCATGCCGGCATGGACGACGCCGCCCGCCGCCAGCACCAGCGCCAGTTCACCTACGACGAAACCCCCATCATGGTCGCCACCATTGCCTTTGGCATGGGCATCAACAAATCCAACGTGCGCTTCATCCTGCACTACGACCTGCCCAAAAGCCTGGAAAGCTACTACCAGCAAATCGGGCGCGCCGGGCGAGACGGTCTGCGCGCCGACTGTCTGCTCCTATACAACTACGGCGACGTCAAAACAGTGCAGTTCTTCCTACAGCAGCAGGAGCCAACGCAGCGACTGGGCGGGCAGCAGCGCCTGGAAGCCATGCTCCGCTTTGCCGACGCCGCCGGCTGCCGCCGCCCGCCGCTGCTGCAATACTTCGGCGAAACGACAGAGCAAAACACCTGCGATATGTGCGACAACTGCCGCCAGGAAACGCAAGAACTCGCCGACCTGACCATCCCCGCCCAAAAATTCCTGGCTTGCGTCAAACGCACAGGCGAGATTTTTGGCGTCGCCCACATCATTGACGTTCTGCGCGGCTCCCGCACCCAACGGGTTATACAGTGGGGGCATGACCAGCTATCCACCTACAACATTGGTCGAGAGTTCTCCAAAAAAGAGTGGCAGCAGTTGGCGCACCAATTCTTGCAGCTTGGCTTGCTCACCAAAGACGTAACGCACGGCAGCCTGCAGTTGACGGCCAAAGCCTACGCCGTCTTCAAAGGCGAACCGGTTCAAGGCGTGATGCCCACCCCTGCCCCGTCCGCCGCCCTGGCCCCGGTTGAAGAACACGACCTGGACCTGTTTGCCCTCTTGCGCCAAAAACGGCAAGCGCTGGCGCAGGCGGCAGGCGTTCCCCCCTACGTCATCTTCTCCGACCGCTCCCTCATAGAAATGTCCACCTATTTCCCCCACTCCGCCGCCGCCTTTGGCGCTTTATACGGCGTAGGCGAAGCCAAACTGGCGCGCTACGCCGACGAGTTCTTACCCCTCATCCGCGACTACTGCCGCCAAAACAACCTCTCCGAACGGCCCAAATCTGCCCCCGTTGCGCCGCCGCCGCCCACAACGGGCAGTCGCACCGAGGAAGTTGCTTCGCTGTACAATGCCGGCAGCGCCATAACCGACATCGCCGCCCTATACAACATCAAACCGGGAACCGTATTAGACCACTTATGGAAACACGCCAGCAGCGGCCAACCCCTCCGCCGCGACGGCTTGCTTAACGAGTGCCAGCTTCCCCCATTGCAACAACAGCAAGTCCTGAACGCCTTCGCTGAACTTGGCCCCGACTACCTCCGCCCCATCTTCGACGCCCTAAACGGCGCCGTCAGCTACGACGACCTGAAAATCCTCCGGCTGGTCTATATCAGCCAGTAACAGTCAGGGTCTCAAACAGGTGAAGCCTTGTTCAGTAAAATGATGGTCAAACGCAAAAACCTGCTGAATATTACGTTGCCAACAAACCGCAAAACTCACGCAATCTACCAGGCTTAAGCGTCGTCGGTTAGCAGCTAACACAGCGGCAACGCTTGTCTGGTATAGTTGCTCATCTACCCACACCACATGTAATAAAGGCACAAGAAGGTAGTGAAAATCGTGCACGGCGGCCATTCCCAGACGATTTTGCAGAAGAGCAAACGTTTCAACCAAAACATAACTGGTGGTCACCAAAGCAGCATGTCGCTGAGCCAGAATTGACCAGATTTGCTGCGCAATCTCGAAATCTGCGTCATCCTGATTTAAGAAAGACAAGAAAGCGGAAGTGTCAACGAATACTTCCATTACTCACCTACAACAGCAAAGGCATCAGCCAGATATTTGTCGTGGCGGCGGCCTAAGTCCGTGTCGCCGCTGCGGTATTTGCCGGCCAGCGTCAGCGCCTGCGCATATTTCTCATCCAATGGGCGTTCGTCCACGCTGGCAATGTACAAGTCAATGCTTCTCCGAATCAATTCGGCCATTGAGACTTGCTGCTGCTGCGCTAACTGCTTCAAAATAATGGTTTGCATTTCAGTCAGTTGAATTTGTGTGCGAACCATGCGACCTTCTTTGCTCGATCCCCCAATCTAAAAGACATCAGTTAAGACAAACTGATTACACTCACCTACAAATGATAACACAGAGAAGTTCATATCACAAAAAAAGCCGACCTGCTCCCTTACAGAGAACAGGTCGGCTTCATGGTCTTTGACCTGATATGGTAAAAGTAGATTCTGCTATCGCCCTGCGGCTAAGCTATCTCTCGTTTACCAGCGACGATTGCTGCCGCCGCTGTTGGAATAATCGCTGCGTCGGCCCGAATCGCTGCGCCGGTTACCGCCAGCGCGACTGTCGCCGCGCGGCCCACCACTGCGATTGCCGCCGCCGCGCGGACCGCCGCCGCCCTCTTCACGAGGACGCGCTTCATTCACACGCAGGGTCCGCCCTTCCACTTCCTTACCATCCAGCGCAGCGATCGCTGCGTCTGCTTCCGATGCATCCATTTCTACAAAACAGAACCCACGAAACCGGCCGCTGTCGCGGTCGTTAATCATGGCAATTGACTCAACTGTACCATACGCTTCAAACATGCTTTGCACATCGGCTTCAGTTGCTTGAAAGGACAGATTTCCTACATAAAGTTTCTTCGACAAGTTATACTCTCTCTAGTTTGGTTCCGGCTTGGCAGCGCCACGGGCTGCGCAAATGTGGAACATGATCAAATAAAGAACATAGTATACACGCCTTTTCCGAATTTGCCAAATTTTGGGGCTGCGACTTTTCTAACCGCTCTCCCCCTATTGACGCCTTCCTCCCCGGCTCTGGTTACCAGGGAAGGGAGCTGCGTCTTACCCCCTGCTTATCAGTCGTAATGAACTGACGCATTCCCATCATCTTCTAACCCTGACCTGAACAGAATACCGGTTGGGAGTGACTTGCAAACGGCCGGCGATCACAATCTATCGAACTCTTCAGGCTCGATATCAGGGGCTTTGTTCAGAATTTCTAGCAATCTCTCACGACTGCCCCGCTTTGCACGTTTCTCTAAATATTCAATCGTAGAAATCGCTGCAACCTTTTCGGCAACGGCAAGCAGGACAAACTGGTTGATGGAAATCCCTTCTTCCTGCGCCAATTCACGAAGTTGCTCATGCAAGGATTTGGGTAAACGTAAACTTAATGTACTCATTCTTTCACCTCATAGATGATCTGCAAAAACTCGCGCGGCGTTATAGCTTGAATGCCAAACCTATCAATACCGAGTCATGAATTTCAAACTTGTGCGTGCCAACCATGGAATTTGGGCGTTCTTACCCAAGCTGCGGTAAAATCCCCCCAACACCATGAACATAAACAATCACACATGGCGCAAATTTACCAACTGCCCACTCGCCACTCACCACTG
>CAYQYJ010000154.1:6399-8174 GCA_964421605.1 uncultured Ardenticatenaceae bacterium
CCACTCGCCACTGATCACTATTTTCGAAGGAGACAAAATGACTGAAATCACCGGCGGCGAACTGCTGCTGCGCTCTTTACACGCCGAAAAAGTCCGCCACATTCACGCCATCACCGATGGCACCTACATGATATTCCTGGAAGCCCTGGAACGGCTGGGCCAGGAACTGGGCATCAGCCTGATCGTCCCCCGCCACGAAGCTGCCGCCGCCCACGCCGCCGACGCCGTCACCCGCCTCACCGGCGAACCCGCCGTCGTCATGGCTTGCGCCGGGCCCGGCGCAGCCAACCTGCTTGCCGGCATTATCTGCGCCCAGGCCGAAGGCAGCCCCGTCGTCGCCATCACCACCATGCGCCGCGCCGAAATCAGCGACGACTACCGGCACCTGGGCGGCACGCAATCCCCCGACCACCTGGCCCTCTTCCGCCCCGCCGTCAAATGGAACGGGCGCGTCAGCCATTGGCATCACATCCCCGACATGGTGCGCCACGCCTTCCGCGTCGCCATGGCGGACACCCCCGGCCCCGTCCATCTCCTCATTCCCGAAGACGTCCTGAACCAGCGCGGCGACCCTGACAGCGTCCACATCTGGCCCCCGGCGCGCACCCGCTCTCTCGATAAACCGATGGCTAACCCGGCGCACGTGCAAAAAGCCGCCGAAATGCTCGTGCAGGCAAAATTCGTCAACATCCATGCCGGCAACGGCGCCAACCGCGCCGCCGCCGGCCCCGAAATTTTAGCCCTGGCTGAACACCTCGGCTGCGCCGTCACCAACAACGTCACCGCCCGCGGCATCATCCCCGAAGATCACCCCCAGCTTTTCCCCCCACTCTGCCTGGCCGCCTTCATGGCGCACCAACAAGCCGACCTGATACTCGCCGTCGGCACGCGCTTTGGCGAACTCGTCATGTGGGGCAAGCCCCCCCTCTGGGGCGACCCCGCTGTCCAGACCACCATCCAGATTGACGTCAACCCCGCCAATATTGGCTTGAACCGCCCCGTAGACCTGCCCCTCATCGGCGACGCCGCCGCCGTCATGCGCCAGTTATTGGCTGCCGTGCAAGCCCTCACGCCCAAACGCGAACCCCACCCCAACCTGACGCAGCTTTCTATGGTCAGGGCGCAGTGGCAGAAAGGACTGGATGACGCCATCGCCGACCTGGAACGCGCCCCCATGCTCACCGGCGCCATTTTCCAGGTGTGCAACCACTTCTTTGGCGACGACGCCATCCTCGCCCTGGACGGCGGCAACACCGTCATGTGGGGCATGCACTACCACCTGCCCCGCCGCCAGCAATCCGTCCTGTACACCGCCAATATGGGCTACCTGGGCACAGGCTTGCCCTACGCCATTGGCGCCAAAATCGCCGCCCCCGACCGCCCCGTCTACTGCATCACCGGCGACAGCGCCTTTGGCTTCAACATGCAAGAACTGGAGACCGCCGCCCGCCTGAAGCTGCCCATTGTCGTCATCGTCGCCGTAGACGGCGCGTTTGGCATGGAAAAATCCGCCCAGCGCCGCGTCTTTGGTCGCCAGGCTGACTGGTTCGGCCACGACCACGCCCCCGTCCGCTACGACAAAGTCGCGGAAGCGATGGGCTGTCACGGCGAATACGTCACAAAAGCGTCAGACCTGCCCGCCGCGTTGCAAAGAGCCGTCAATGCCGGCATTCCCGCCGTCATCCACGCCGTCGTAGACCCCGAAGCCAACGTAGACCCGCCCGGCATGTGGATCTGGAACGCCGCCCGCTCCGGCAAAGTCAATCTCTAACCAT
>CAYQYJ010000155.1:0-6864 GCA_964421605.1 uncultured Ardenticatenaceae bacterium
GTATGGACACGGTACGGATCTGCCGATGGTCTGCAACTCAAAGAAGTGGAGAAACCTTCGCCAAAAGAGAATGAGGTGTTGATAAAGGTCTATGCGACCACGGTAACCGCAGCCGATTGTGAACTGCGCAGCTTTAGGGCCTCGGGCTTGTTCTGGCTCCCATTGCGGCTCTATATTGGTCTCCTAAAGCCAACGCGAATCACGATATTAGGGCAAGAACTGGCCGGGGTCATTGAAGCCACTGGCAAAGCGGTCACCCATTACAAGACGGGCGATGCGGTGTTCGCCTGGACGGGACTTCGTTTGGGCGGTTATGCCGAGTATGCCTGCCTGAGTGAAAAAGCCACGATGGCGCTCAAGCCCGCCAATATGAGTTACGCAGAAGCGGCCGCTGTCCCACTGGGGGGACTTGAAGCCTGGCAGTACCTTAACGGCCAGGTTCAGGCGGGACAACAAGTTTTGATTATCGGCGCGGGCGGCAGTATTGGCACTTTTGCGGTACAGCTTGCCAAACAGTTTGGGGCTGAGGTGACGGCTGTGGACCGCACCGAGAAGTTGGATATGTTGCGCTCGATTGGGGCAGACCAGGTTATTGATTACACGCGGGAAGATTTCACCAGGAGCGGTCAAACGTATGACATCATCTTCGACGCGCCGGGCAAGAGTTCGTTCGCCCAGTGTGAACGCTTGCTGAAGCCCAATGGCCAGTATCTTTCCGCCAACCCTGGCATGTCCCAACAACTGCGAACGATCTGGAATGTCATGACACGCCCCAGGAAAGCGACCGCGGCGTATGCCAACCGAAGGACGGATAACCTGGTTGCCCTCAAAGAGCTAATCGAGGCAGGAAAGGTGAAATCTGTCATTGACAGGCGCTATCCATTGGCACAGACGGCTGAGGCTCACCGGTATGTAGAAACGGGGCTGAAAAGGGGGAACGTGGTCATAACGATTGCGCATGAGAGCAATACCTGACACAGTATGCAGCCGGCTCACCGCTGCGTCTAATGCGGAGCGTGTAGTGGGTGTCAGCCCCGCCTGCGGCGGGGCTGACACCCATTTTTGCGGGCAATTTTTGGCGCATATGCGCCAAAAATTGCCCATCACCGATTTGCCGGCTAAGCGATCCTGAAAAGCAAAAGCCTTTTATGACAAATGCCACCTGACAGACGCCGCAAAACGATTTATAGTGTGGGCGAGAGTGCAGTTTACCGGTGGGGAGGGCGCTTTTACAGAAGGAGATCGTATGGATCTGGTTGAATTGTTGGAAACGCGACGAGATGAGATTTTGATGGACGCCAATCTGGCGCTGTCCCGTTCGCATCTGGTACATTATGACGCCGCCGGGCGGCAAGAAAGGCAGCGTCGCCTGCAAACGTTGTATGACCTGGTGCTGCAAAGCGTGAAAAGCCGGCATCTGGAAACGATGCGCCGTTACGTGGAAGCTATTGCTCAGGAGCGATATGCGGCCGGTTTTGATTTGTATGAAGTGCAGATGGCTTTTAATGTGCTGGAGGAGTCTATCTGGCGGCAGATCATGGAGATGATGCCTGCCGGCAATCTGGCGGAAGCCATTGGTCTGGTCAGCACCGTGTTAGGCGCAGGCAAGGACACCCTGGCGCAGAGTTACGTGGCGCAGGCGTGCAAGACGAAAGCGCCGTCGCTGAATATGCTGGCAATGTTTGAAGGTACGGATGGCGTTTAGGTCGCTGCCCCGCAATGTGTGGGTAGTGACGGCAACCAGTTTTCTGACGGACATCTCCAGCGAGATGATCGTCCATGCGCTGCCGCTGTTTCTGGCTAACGTGCTGGGCGTGCGCACCAGCGTCATTGGCCTGATCGAAGGGCTGGCGGAAACTGTCGCCAGTCTGCTGAAAATTTTCTCAGGCTGGTTATCTGACCGTCTGGGGACGCGCAAAGGACTGGCGGTGGCCGGGTATGGCATCTCCAGTCTGGTTAAGCCATTTTTATATCTGGCGACGACCTGGCCCGGTGTATTGGCGGTGCGCTTTGTGGATCGCCTGGGCAAAGGCGTGCGCACCGCGCCGCGGGATGCGCTGCTGGCGGACAGCATTGATGCGCGGCAGCGCGGGTTGGCGTTTGGATTGCATCGGGCGGGCGACACGGCGGGGGCGCTGGTGGGGGTTCTGCTGGCGCTGCTAATCGTTTGGATTACGCAGTCAGGGGCGCTAACGTTGAGCCGGGCGACGTTTCAGCGATTGGTGTGGTGGAGTTTGCTGCCGGCATTTCTAGCCGTATTCGTTCTAGCCGCATTCAGTCGTGAAGTGGCTGTCACTGGACAGCGGGAGCGCCCGCGCTTTTCCTGGCGCAGGTTGGATGTTCGTTTCCGCCGCTTTATGCTGGTCATTCTCCTATTTACGCTGGGCAACTCGGCTGACGCCTTTCTCATTTTGCGGGCACAGGAGCGGGGGTTGAATGTGTTGGGCGTGTTGGGGATGCTGGCGACTTTTAACCTGGTGTATGCGCTGGCGGCGGGGCCGGCGGGGATGTTGTCTGACCGCATTGGACGGCAGCGGTTGTTGGTGGGGGGCTGGCTGATTTACGGGCTACTGTATCTGGGCTTTGCCCTGGCGCAAACGGCGGCGGTGGTCTGGGTATTGTACGGGCTGTATGGTCTTTATTATGGGGCGGTTGAAGGGACAGCCAAAGCGTATGTGGCGGACCTGGTGCCGTCAGCGCAGCGAGGGACGGCTTATGGGGTGTACCATGCGGCGGTGGGGGTGGCGGCGTTTCCGGCGAGTTTGATTGCCGGCATTTTGTGGCAGGGTGTGGGTTCCTGGCAAGGCTTTGGCCCGCAGGCCCCCTTCTTTTTCGGGGCAGCCCTGGCTTTTGCCGCTATTTTGCTTTTTGCTTCCCCGAATTTATACCACGATGAATGAAAACTTTGCCACGAATGGCACGAATTTCCACGAATTTTTATCTGCGCCTCTGCATGAGGCCATTTTCTGTAGGAGAAGGTGATGGATTCCCGTAAGAAGGACGCTCTAATAGTTGATGACCGCTTAAGTCAGGAGCCGGAGATTGGGCGCTGGTTATGGGCGTTGCAAGATACCCGGCAACGAACGTTGCGAGAACTCGGCAAGTTGTCCGCGGCCATGCTCGACTGGCTGCCAGGGGATGATGAAAGCAGCATTGGGACAGTTTTGTATCACATTGCCGACATTGAAGCAGACTGGCTTTATGTAGAGGTGCTGGAAAAGCCGTTTCCGCCAGAGGTCGCCGCGTTATTTCCCTCTGGGACGCGGGATGAGCAGGGGCATCTGACCCAGATACAGGGCTTCAGTTTAGAACAGCATCTCAACCGGCTGGAAATCGTACGCGGTCTGCTGCTCGATGCCTATCAGCAGATGGATCTCGCTGAATTTCGCCGGGCGCGCTCATTGCCAAACTATGACGTAACGCCAGAATGGGTTCTCCATCACCTGATGCAGCATGAAGCAGAGCATCGCAGCCAGATTGGGGCGCTCAGAATCAGAGCGGAAGGTAACCTGGCGATGAGATGAGTGTGTATAAAAGGAACGAAAACGCTATGAGCGAAAGCAGTGGCACACAACTAACCAGCATCTCGAAAGCGCGTACCTTAGAAGAGATTGGTGAGTTTTGGGATACCCATAGTATAGCCGATTACTGGGACGAAACTCATGAAGTTGAATTTGAGGTTAGAGCTGAACAGCGGCGACGTATTACGCTCGATCCAATTGTTTATGCCCGCCTGGAAGCTCAAGCTCGCGTGCGTGGTTTATTGCCAGAGACGTTGGTTAATCTGTGGTTGGCTGAACGTTTGGCGGTGGAAAAAGCTGCCTGACATCTCTTACAGGTGAATAACCAGGTTCAGGATTGGGAGAGGATCGTTCCTAGTTGGGCGGTGCTGTCGAGGATGGCGTAGGCGCCGGCTTTTTCGAGTTCGGGGCGTTCGCCGAAGCCGCAGAGGACGCCCACGCTCCAGGCGCCGGCGCGGCGGGCGGAATGGATGTCTACGGTGGTGTCGCCGACCATCAGGCAGTGGGCGGGGGCAAGACCCAGGCGGGCGGCGGCAAATTGGACAGGTTGGGGGTGGGGTTTCAGGCGACGGGTGTCTTGGGCGCTGCACGTGACTTCGACGCGGGCGGCAATGGCGGGGAACTGCTCCAAAAAGGCGTGGACGTCATGGCGGCTGCGGGTGGTGACTAAACCGATGTGGTAGGCGTCATCCAGTTCACTGATCATTTGGGAGATGCCGGCAATAAGTTGAAAGCCAGACGCCGTCGCGCGCCAGCGTTCTTTGAGACGGAACAGGGGCTGGTCCAGGTGCAGGATGTCAAACAGGGTTATCAAAGCGTTGCCGGGCGTCTCGACCTTCATGGTGATGGCGCGGGCCAGGCGGGGGGCGTGCTGGCGGGCCAGGGGGCGCAGCCGCTGCGCCAGGTGGAGGACGGCGGCATCGTCGGTATCAATCAGGGTGCCATCCAGGTCGAAGAAGATGGCTTTGACGGTGGGGGGGAAGAAGCGAGTCATGCGGGGGGAGAAATGGTTAATGGGTGAATTCGTGAATTTGTGAATGGGGGAGTCAAAAGGGCCAGATGTAGAGAATGGCTATGGCCAGGGCGGTGACGGTCAGGTTGTCCAGGCCGCGGATGGAAATGGCTTCTATCAGGGCGGTGGCTAAGGAGACGAACAATGCCGGCAGCAGCGCCCCCCCCGCGGATAATTCAGGCTGCCCAGGCAGCAGCCACAGCGCCAGCCAGGTAAACAGCAGGCAAGCCACAAAAAAACCCACTGAGCCTTCTACTGTGCGCCGATGCCCCCACACGGTATACGGATGGCGACCATATGCCTGACCAATGACGGGGGCCAGGCCATCCCCCCAGGCCAACGGCATCAGGGCAGCCACCATCAACGGCGGCGTCTGCCAGAAAACGAGGACTACTACGGCTGCCGCCAGCGGAAAATAGACTGTGCCCAGGTTGGCTTCATCGGCGCTGGCCATGGCGGCAAAGAAGCCATAACGCCAATCCAGATAGTTCAGGATCATAAAGCCGCCGCAGGCGATCACAAAGGGCCAGGGGGAATCAAACAGCCAGGGTAAAGCCCAACTCAACATGCCCACGCCAATGTGAATGACTTTGCGGGTGAAGCCGCTGCCGTAGCCGCGCCAGCGGCGCAGGGCTTCGGCGGCGGCAATGATGCCAAAGATGTAAACCAGACAGATAAAGAATCCAAGCGTGTTGTTCATGACGCGGTAACAGGGGGAGGGGTAGATTACAAAAGTCTTGAAGAGTTTTGTAGTCTGTGATTCACGGTTTACACGATCAAGTGATCATAGAGCATGTCCAGGCTGAGGTCGGGGACGACGGTTTCGCTGGTCTGTAGGGTGAGGCTGGCGGCGGCAGCGCCCAGGCGGATAGATTCAATGGCGGGTAAATCGTTAACCATGCCAAAAATGATGGCGGAGGTAACGGCGTCGCCGGTGCCTGTGCTGTCCACCATGCGCGTATAGTTGGCGGGGATGTAGCCCGTTTCCTGCGACGTGGCGTAAACCAGGCCAAAATCGGACAGAGTGATGACGGCGTTTTGCACGCCAAAGCGAACGAACTGGCGCGCCAGGGCCATGCTCAGGTCTGGGTCATATCCCAGAAAATCTATTTCCAGCAGCGTGGCCGCTTCGACTTCATTGGGGACAACCAGATGAAATTGGGATAAATAAGGGCGCAGTTTGTACGCCAGACGGGTAGAAGTGGGATCGGCGCAGAGGGGGACTTTGTACTGCTGCGCCATACGGGCCACCATCTGCCAGGTTTCGGGGGGAAGACTGCAATCAGCCATGATCATGCCGGCATCCTTAAACAACCGGCGGTGATCATAAAGATAACGGCTGGTGATCCGCTCCATGACGGACACGTCATCCAACGCCACCGACAGACCGCCATCTTCATCCAGAATGGCAATGTACGCGCCCGTGTGGTGTTCGGGAACGACCTGCACATAGTCGAGGTTGACGTTGGCGGCAGCCGTCTGGCGCAACAGCCGCTGCCCCATCTCGTCATCCCCCACGGCAGAGATGAGAATCACGTCCGCGCCCAGCCGCCCCAGGTTTTCGGCCACGTTGCGGGCTGTACCGCCGCGCGTGTGCGTAATGTTGGCTGGATTCGACGTGCCCGGTTCCAATCCAGCCAATGGTTTCCCCTTGGTATCCAGCAATGTCGCCCCGATAACTAAGATGTGGTTGGCCATATGTTCCTCCTGACGACGAGAGGGAAACCCCGCTGTTCCCCACGCGAGAGTAGACCCAAACGGTTTTTGAAACCCTTCAGGTCTTGGACCTTAAGAACGGACAGTCACTCATTGTCCCCTGTCCTGCGGTAATTGCAATTGTCCGCGTAGTTCGCGCAACTGCTGCATGGTATCGGGCAACATTTCTTCTGGTTGAGAGCCCACCGGCTTCGTGTGGCGGGCTATGTTTTCCAGAACCTCAATCAGACGGAGGGTCGCCATATAATGTCTGACGCCAGGATCGCTTTCACGCTGCGCTTGCAAAATGCCATCGGCAATGGCTTCAACCATGCGGACGCGGGCTTCGGCGCGCTTTTGTTCAATTATTTCCATGGCCTCGATCTGCGCGTCAGCCAGAGCGTTCTGTCGCTCTTTCTCCAGCGGCGCCCGCCAACTGGCAATGCGTTGGTTGGTGACCGCCTCGGGTAGTTCCAGGGGGCCGAGCCACATGCTGACCAGTTCAATCCCATATCTGCGCAAGACCTCTTCTGTACGCGCTCTTGTTTGCTGCAAAACGTTTTCGTGCGTCCCCTGTCCCATCGAAGCCAGGAGACTATCCAGGTCAAACTCAGCCACCACTTCACGCAGTTTGCT
>CAYQYJ010000155.1:6964-8162 GCA_964421605.1 uncultured Ardenticatenaceae bacterium
TCCACTAACGCGCGCAAACGGGTGATGGCGGCTACCAGGTTTCCGGTGACGCGGGCTTCGCGTACATCTTCCGCTACGATTTTCTCCAGGGCGCGCAAAATATACATGGTGAAGACCTGGGGTGGATCAACGCCCTTTTCGTTGATGGCGTTCAAGCTATCCGCCAGTTTATTGATCACTTCCCGCTGTACGTCTGCCTGGGCCTGATTCATGCGCTCGATAAAGGCAGCGGCGGCTTCGGTTTGTTGGGCGTCAATTTCCCGCTGGCGGCGAGCCTGCCAGTTCTGAACGCGCTGGTCAACGACGTTGGGCGGCAAATCCAGCAACCCTACGCTGACGCTGAGGACGTCAATACCCAGGGGCGTAAAACGGTCGCGCATTTGCTGTTTTAGCTGGTTCTCGATGGCTATCAAGGGAGTGATTCCTGGGGATGGGCTGCTATAAATCTCTTGCAGGGGATGGCGGGAGAGTTCGGCTACCAGCAGGGCGGCGGCTTCGGGGGCCACTCGTTCGTGCCAGGGCAGGAAGCCGCTGCGCTGGTCAATACCGCTGGCGGCATAGGTCATTTGAAAAACCGCGTCTTGCTCGTAGGGAAAAGGGAGGCGAGAATCGGTAGAAACAGCAGCCGGACGTTCTATTTGAAAAATGACGCTGACGTTGGTGGCAATGGGAATGCCGTCACGGGAGCGGGCTTTGACCTCCTGAGAACGCAGGTGTACGCGCAGGTCAATGATGTGACGAATAGTTTCCAGGGGTTCTAAACGGACGTAGCCTGGGCCGGCAGGGCGAGAGAAGGTGTTGCCGCGAGATAGGGCCAGGGCGATGTGGCTGTCGAGAATGCCGGCATTCACCGTCCCAAAACTGGCAGGTAGTTCGGCGGGCGGGGCAGGCGAGGCGGGCGTGCCGAACAGGCGAGACAGGCTGTGGCGATAGAAGGAAAGGAGCAGGAGCAGTCCTTCCTGCCAGCCGGCAGGGACCAAAAATTGGGCAAAAAAGCCAAAGCCCAACACAAAGGTGACGACCAGCGCCATCAGCCAGATGACGCTGCCTAAGGATTCGAGGGGGTAATCCAGGGCGTCGTGCAGGAAGGAGCCGGCAATGCCGGCAAAAAGCAGCGCCGCCAGCAGCCACTCCCAAATATGCGCCGATTTAGCTGGCGTCGCCGCCTTCTTTTTAGACCGTCGCTTTGCTTTCAAGG
>CAYQYJ010000156.1:0-8161 GCA_964421605.1 uncultured Ardenticatenaceae bacterium
CTGGCAAGGGCGGCGGGATTACCCGATTATTTTCTCAACGTCCAAAAGCGGTTACGACAAACCCCCATCGCCAAATTATTTACGGACAGTTAATAACGTTCCTGGCGGGCTTTGGGGTGAAAATAAGTTTGCCCGCCAATCAGTCCTATTACAGCAGTTCGATGATAGTCGCCTCGCCCTGCCCCACGCCGACGCATAGGGTAGCCAGACCATACCGCATGGGCGCGCCGGCTGCGGCCCGCCGCTGCATTTCATACAGCAGCGTGGTCAGGATACGCGCCCCAGAACAACCCAATGGATGGCCCAGAGCAATCGCGCCGCCGTTAACGTTGGTGATCTCAGGTCGCAGCCCCAACTCGCGCATCACGGCTAACGCCTGGACGGCAAAAGCCTCGTTTAGTTCAATCAGGTCAATTTCTGCCAGACTCAACTGGGCGCGGTGCAGCGCCTTGCGCGTGGCAGGCACAGGTCCCAGCCCCATCGTGCGCGGGTCCACGCCCGCTGCTGCCGAAGCCACCCAACGGGCTATCGGCTGCAAGCCCAAAGACGCCGCTTTCTCCGCCGCCATCAGCGCCAGCGCCGCCGCGCCATCATTCAGTCCGCTGGAGTTACCAGCCGTCACCGTTCCGCCCTGGCGAAAAGCGGGGCGCAATTTTGCCAGGATTTCCGGGCTGGTATCCAGCACGTAACCATCTGTCCCTTTGACGATGCGTGGGTGTTCATCCGTATCCACCATGATGGGTGGCCCTTTGCGTTGGGGAATGGGCACAGGCACAATTTCCGCCTGGAATCTGCCCTCATTGATCGCCGTACAAGCCCGCCGCTGGCTTTCCAGGGCAAAAGCGTCTTGCTCCTCCCGCGTGATTGCCCCGCCGCTAACGCCGCCAGCGCAGCTTAGTTCGTATATGTTCTCGGCTGTCTCTCCCATGGCTTCCAACGGAAACAGCGCCGCCATTTTGGGGTTGGGATAGCGCCAGCCCAAAGTCGTATCCCAACCAGTCACATTGCCTGATGGTCCCCACGCCTGGGCGTTCTTAGGGAATGAGTAAGGGGCGCGGGTCATGCTTTCCACGCCGCCGGCGATATAGACGTCTCCTTCGCCCGCGCGAATGGCCCGCGCCGCCTGATTGACGGCGTTCAAGCCGCTGGCGCAAAGGCGGTTAACTGTCACGCCGGCGACGTGGTGGGGCAGCCCAGCCAACAGCGCAGCCATGCGCGCCACGTTGCGGTTGTCTTCGCCCGCCTGGTTGGCGCAGCCAAAGAATACTTCTTCGATTTCATCCGGGTTGATTTGGGCGCGGGTCACAGCTTCTTTGATGACCAACGCCCCTAGATCGTCGGGGCGAACTTCAGACAGCGCGCCCGCCAGACGTCCAATGGGTGTGCGCGCGGCGCTGACAATAACAACTTCTCTCATAGACATTCTCCATTCATTCATGAGGCTGTATCCGCTGCCAACCTGAACGCGGTTACGATGCGGCAGCCGCAAAGACGGCGGTTACGTCTACGGTGAATCCGGAAAGCAGAGCGGATTCTGCGGCTGCGCCTGGGGTAAACTCGCCATGCGCGAGGTACTCGCCATCGCTCAAGCGCAGCACAGTAATGGTGGCTTCGTCTGGATCAACCAGCCAGTATTCCGAAATGCCGGCACGGGCATACTCCTCTCGCTTGATCACCTTATCCCGCTGACGATCCGCCGCGCCGCCGCTGACCACTTCCATGACCAGATCCGCCCCATCCCAATAGTGCGATCGGATCTTGTCCAGGTTGGCCGCTGCCAAAAATACCAGATCGGGTTCGCGGTACTTTTGCGGCCAGAGACGTACCCGCAGCGGCGCGAATAAGACCTTGCCGGCCTGGCGAGCAGTGACATACAGCAATAAAGCCTGGTAAAGAAAAGCAACAATAGATTGATGGGCCGGCGTGGGCATGGGCAGCACCTCAATAGTTCCGTCAGCAAAATCCACCAGATGGTTCGTCTCCAGACTCAGGTACTCCCCTTCTAACCATACGCCCTGGTTGGGAAACAGGCGAGCAATTTCCCACACGGGTTCGCCGCCGGCGGATTGCATTCTAATAGAGAGTGGCTGCGTCATGGTTTCTCTCCTACAGCGGCTTCGGCGGCTTGTTTGAAGATGCCGGCATGCACCATCTGCCGCACCGTTTCGATATACGGCGATAGGGTCACATCATGGTCTACAAACGGCACTGCCTGCCGCACCAGATCGTAGATGACGGCTGTGCCCTGACCCAGGCGCGCCTGTTCGCCCAACGCCTGGCGGCGGAAGTCAACCCCTTGCGCCGCCAGCAGCAGTTCGATAGCCACAATCGTCTCCGTATGATCCAACACCTGTCCCGCCTGCCGCGCTGCCGTCGCCCCCATGCTGACGTGGTCTTCCACATTGGCGCTGGTGGGAATTGTGTCCGCGCAGGCTGGATGCGCCAGCACTTTGTTTTCGCTGGCTAACGCGGCGGCGGTATAGTGCGCCATCATGTAACCGCTTTCCAGGCCGCCATGAGCCGTCAGAAACATGGGCAGCACGTGGCCGTTGCTGTCCGCGTCCACCAGGCGGGCCGCGCGCCGTTCGCTGATATTGCCCAATTCCGTCAGAGCCAGCGTCATGTAATCCATAGCAATGGCCACCGGCTCGCCGTGAAAGTTACCCGCGCTGATCACCTCGATTTCGTTTGTGGTCTCATCCACAAAAATGATCGGGTTGTCATTGACGGAATTGAGTTCAATGTCAATCACCCAACGGGCATAAGCAATCGCATCCCGAATGGCGCCGTGTACCTGCGGCACACAGCGCAGGGTGTACGGGTCCTGCACGTGATACGGGTCGTTACGCCGCACCAGTTCGCTGCCATGCAGCAGCTTGCGCAAGAAAGCGGCGCAATCTATCTGGCGTGGATGGGGGCGCACGGCGTGAACGCGGGCGTCAAAGGCGCGATCCGTGCCGTGCAGCGCTTCCAGACTGAGGCAGGCGGCAGCGTCAGCCGTCAGAGCCAGATTGATGGCGCGCCGCACCAATAACGCGCCCAGGCCTACCATAAAGGATGTGCCATTGAGCAGCGCCAGCCCTTCTTTGGCTGCCAGGGTTAATGGCTGCAAGCCAGCCTGCGCCAGCGCCACGCCGCCGGGTAGCTGCGCCCCCTGGTAAACGGCTTCGCCCTCGCCAATCAACACCAGCGCCAGATGCGCCAACGGCGCCAGGTCGCCGCTGGCCCCCAGGGAACCCTGGGAAGGAATGCGGGGGTGGACGCCGCCATTCAACATATCAATAAGCAGTTGAATCACCTGGGGGCGCACGCCAGAAAAGCCTTTAGCCAGGGTATTGGCGCGCACCAACAACATGGCGCGCACTGTAGCCTCGTCTAAAAAGGGCCCGACGCCCACCGCATGGCTGCGCACCAGGTTTTGCTGCAACTGCCGCACCTGGTCATGTTGGATAACCTTATCCTTAAAGCGCCCAAACCCGGTGGTGATGCCATAGACAATGGCGTCCTGGGCTACCAATTGCTCCACGGCGGCGCGTGACCGCTGGATGGCGGGCAGGGTTGCGGGATCAAGCTGCACCGCTCGCCGGCTGCGGGCCACCGCCACCACGTCATCCACTTTTAGTTCCTGACCGGAAATCAACAACGGTTCCATGCGGCTATTATACCTGACACAGAAATAAGTGAAGGGATGGCAAACCGTTTTCAGCAACTTGGGGGTTGAATGGTACAATAGGCGGTATGAATCAATGGAACCAGATTATTGGGCATGATTGGGCGGTAGAACTGCTGCAAGGGGCCATGCAACACCAGCGCATTGGGCACGCCTATTTAATCACCGGGCCGGCGCAGGTGGGCAAGACAACGCTGGCGCGCACGCTGGCCCAAGCCTTAAATTGCCTGGCAGACGATGAGGCGGCGCGCCCTTGCGGCGTCTGCCGCGCCTGCCAGTTGATTGCCGCCGACCGCCACCCGGACGTGCGCCTGGTGCAGCCGGAGGTGACCGGTCGCGGCAACCCGATTATTAAAATTGAGCAGATCAGGAGTTTACAGCAGGAGTTGTCCCTGGCGGCGTATGAGGCGCGCTGGAAGGTAGCGATTTTGCGCCAGTTTGATGCCGCCAACGCCAGCGCCGCCAATGCTTTTTTGAAAACGTTGGAGGAGCCGCCGCGACAGGTACTGCTGCTGCTGACGGCGGCGGATGCGGAGAATTTGCTGCCGACGATTGGTTCACGCTGCCGGCATCTCCCCCTCCGCCCCCTGCCCCGCCGCGCCATCAGCGACGCCCTGCAAACCCGCTGGCAAATCGCTCCAGACCAGGCAGAGCTATTATCTCATCTGGCTGACGGGCGGCTGGGTTGGGCAGTGCAGGCGGTAACAGATAAACAACTGCGACAAAGCCGGATGGCAGACCTGGAGCAACTGGAAACAGTCCTGGCTGGTTCGTGGTTGGAACGATTTCAACAAGCCGACAAGCTGGCTAACAAAGCGGAAGAACTGCCCGCGCTGCTGCAAACCTGGGTCGCCTGGTGGCGCGATTTAGCCCTGACCGCCTGGCAGCAGCCAGATCACGTCGTCAACGTGGATCGCCTGCCCCATTTGCAGCAGTTGGCTGCCGCCTGGGGCAGACCCACCATCCTCGCCGGGCTGAAGCAAACGCAAACAGCCCTCTGGCAACTGCAACGCAACGCCAACGCCCGCCTGGTGCTGGAAAACCTCTTCCTGCAGCTCCCCACCCCGTAGGGCGGGTTGGCAACCCGCCCCTCCTTCGAAAATAGATAGTCTACGCGACTTGTCATTCCGAGTGAAACGAGGAATCCCTACGGCGGTTGTGGGGCAATTTGCTGAATTGCCCGAGGGCGGACAATTTAGCAAATTGTCCCACGGGCGGGTTGGCAACCCGCCAACAGCGAAACCCTGGCAAAAAAGGCCTCATTCCTCTTCATCGCCATCTCGCAGCGTAGCAAACAACCGGTCTACGTAATCGGCCCCATCCAGGATCAGGTCGTTGATTTCCGTCGCCTGCTGAAAGCGATCCCAGGTAGTATGAATGAACGTAATCCGTCGCCAGCGCAGGCTGATGATGGGCCGCGCCAGCCATTGCACGGGACCAAGCTGCACTTTGTAATATAGCTCATGGGCGCGGGGGTGGTCAGGCTCATCGGGCAGGAGCGCCAGCCGCGTCGCCATTTCGTGTCCCAGGCGGAGGGCGTAGGCGTGAATAGCCCATTTCTGTTCGCCAAAATGCCGGCCAAAGTAAAAGGCAAAATATTCCGCGTACAGCCCTTTGGGAGCATATCGCTGCGGAATACGATACCAATGCTGCGATTGAATACGTTCAAAGTCAGCCGGGTGGGGCACGTATGCGACTAAAACGCGATCTTCAGGGTACATGAATGGGCCAGTTTCAGTAGATGCAAAATCTGCCACGAATGATACGAATTTTACGAATCAGGCGACTTTTTCCGTGAAACTCGGGGCGAAAATCTCGATCTGCCTGGTTTACTTATTTACGGCAGGATAAAGGCATTTTACCATAGATACAGCTATGTCGGCAGCGCTGCCGATGAGATAGGGCTGCTCATATAGCGTGGTTTTGTAGCAGCCGTTTACACATTATGGAGACGCCTGAGATGGCAGATGATTTGACCCCTCCCCAGAGTGATTCGACTAGTAACAAGGAACTGCCTGAATGGCTGGCAGAGGCCAGCGGCGATGACGGATCGGTGGATGATGAATTTGACCGGCTACGGGAGCGCACGGCGCTGGCCAGTGAAATGTATGAAGAGATGGAGGAAATGCCGGCAAAAAGCAGCGCCGGCAGTTTCTTCAGCCGCCTGACCCCCGGCCAGCGCTTCATTATTTCCATGAAGATTTCCCCTGTTTTGCGCCAAAATCAAAATTGCCCCCAGTGAGGGGAGAAAAACAGAAAAAAAAGGGGATAGTATATAACGGGCAAGCGTAAGGCTGCCTGTGGTGGGAATCATATATAGTTTCCCCCATTATTTGGGCGTTCTGCCGGGTTTAAAGAAGGGGCGGGTTTGGAACTCGTCGCTGTATAGAAGTAGTTGCCGGCAGAACGCCCTCTATCCTATCTGGTTGGAGTTGTTTGTGGTGTGTAGCCAGCCATAAGCCATACGGGAGATATATCATGAGACCCATGAACGGGTTGCTGCCGCTGCCGGCATTTCACGTCATAGCCATATTGACTTTGTTGTTTCGTTTAGGACACCTGTCCTGATCCCTTAACTTCCACGATTTAGCAAGATGCTATCACGAAACATATAGACAATCGTGCTTAGGATGGTTTGGGGGGCGTCTCAACTGCCTCTTTTTCGCCCGCCAAAAACGCTCTCAGCGGGATAGTACAACAAAACTCGTTCTTTAGCCCTTTTCCTCCGCCTGATGGAAAAGGTCAGGATGATGCTGGCGCGCAATTTCCACATAC
This sequence comes from uncultured Ardenticatenaceae bacterium, assembly GCA_964421605.1. Classification (GTDB taxonomy): domain Bacteria; phylum Chloroflexota; class Anaerolineae; order Promineifilales; family Promineifilaceae; genus JAGVTM01. The sequence goes on from CAYQYJ010000156.1 coordinate 6,446, forward strand.
TCTAGCACAACATTCTGCCCTCGACCAACCATGGCGCTGATTTCAGCCACGTTCAGACCCCGCTTGCATAGCAGTTTCACCCGCTCATAATCTTTCAAGTAGCGCTCGACGCTTTTCAGGCTGTGACCAGACTCGCGGGCGATGTCCGGCGGTTCCAATCCTTGCTCAGACAGGCGCACGATTTCCTTTTTGTGGGTTGGCCGGCTGCCCTGGTCCATGCGGTAGCCCTTAAGCGGCAGCAGTTCGCCTGTTTCTTCTTCCCACTGGCGGATGTAGCTGCGCGTGATTTCGTAGCTGCGGTTGAGGATGGCGCTCAACTCGGCGATGGTCAACAAGCCGCCTTGGGTCGCGGCTTCTCTCACCAGGCGTACCGCCCGTAGTTGGTCGCGTCTTTTGGCGTCGGGACGCTGGCTGCCGGCAGGGGCAGTGTACTGCTGCAGTTCGTCGCCGGTGACCAGGGGCAATTGCACCGTGATAGTTTTGTACGCCTCTGTGGGCTTACCAGGTTCGGCTTTCCGGCCTTCGTCAGCGGTGCAGCTCCAGACCAGCGTGCCGCTGCCTGCTTGCGCGCTGTCCGGGAAAAACTCGGCCATCAGCCTCACCACGTCCTCAACCAGCAGGTGGGCGATGCGCCGCCCACCTTGCATCATGCCGTAATCGGTTAGCAGCAGGTGCAAGAGGGCGCTCTCGAAACGGCGTTTTTCGATGCTGGCATAGGGATTGACGCGGCTCATGGGCTGTGCCTCTCTTTTTTTTCCACGTTCCAGGCCACCTCGCCGCCATTCACCCGCGCTAACTCCTCAACCAACTTTTCCCAACGGTGCGCTTCGGTTTGGGCCGCCGCGTAAACGGCCAGGTAATCCTGCACCAGCCGCGTCGAACTGCGGGTCAGGAAAGCTATCTCGGCTACCGCCGCCCCCCTGGTGTGCAACGTGACGATGCGCAGGAAGGTGTTCACATATCGTTTGATGGCTGTTGGGGAGTGATGCAGCCAGCGAGCAATTTTGTCGTATCCCTCCCGATCCAACCACAACTCAATGATGCGCACCTTGTGTGTTTGTCCCCTGCCCACACCCTTCAGTTGCCCCCGCGTATGCAGCAGGTGCCCTTCTTCCTTTAATATACGCACTTCGCGGCGGATGGTACGGCTGTCCACCCCCAACGCCCGCGCCAAATCTTCTTGCGTCAGCACCCCACCCTGCTCCAACGCCTCCGCTATCAGACGCAAGATGCGCCCCCGCCGCTGCCCGCTGCTTCCTTCCTCCGCTTTCACGGCGACATCTTCTGCCCCGCTGTCTACCGTCAGCGTCACTTCCACTGTCGCTGTCTCTGCCAACGGGGGACCAAAGGGCGCGTCTATGCGCGCCACAACTTGCCGAATCTGCCCCGGTCGCACCATGCCCGGCAGCCGTTTGCCAGCCAGCACCTCCTCAGCAGCCTGCAGCACTTCGTCAGCCAGTCGCGGCGAAAAGGCGAATTCCTTTTCCAGCACTTGCCGAAATGCAGCTTCGGGGGTTTTCAAAACCAACCGTTCTGTCGTTGTTAACTCGGTCATCTGTCCGTCCTCCTTGTTGCCCCTCTATTGTAGGGGCATACCGGACAGGTGTCCTAATTTTCAATCCCTCAAAGGGCGGAGCATCCTTTCGGACTTACCTGGAAAAGTGAGTGCCCAGGTATACAAAACAAGTTTCAATCCCTCAAAGGGCGGAGCATCCT
>CAYQYJ010000157.1:0-8078 GCA_964421605.1 uncultured Ardenticatenaceae bacterium
CAGCGACACGGTAAAGGAGTTCCAGGCGGGACCAACCAACGCCGCCAGGGTGACGACATTGCGCGGCGCGCCGCCGCTGCCAGCCACCAGCCAGTCTTGAAACAAACCACGCCCCAACCAGTAGAGCAACCCCGATGCCGGCAGCAGCAGCGACCAAAAGACCACGCCCCCAACCAACAGTAGCGCGGGCCACTTCCAGCGACCCAGCGGCGCGAGCCGAACCGCGCGCGCCGCCCCAGCCCCCAGCCGTTCATAGCGAGCGCGACCATGGGTGCGCTGCTCCAAAAAGAGGATAACGGTGGTCAGGGCTACCAGCGCCAGCGCCAGCGCCGTGGCGGCGTCCAGTCTATACGCCAGGTATCTGTTAAAGATGACGCGGGTAAAGGTGCTGTATTGCAGCATGGTGACGGCGCCGAAGTCCCGCAGACAATACAACAGCACCAACAGCCCGCCAGCCACCATAGAAGGGCGCAAATAGGGCAGCGTCACTCGCCAGAATGCGCGCCAGGGAGACAGCCCCAGGCTGCGAGCGGCTTCTACCAGAGCGGGATCCATGCGCTGCAAGGCAGCGCGCACGGTCAGAAAGGTAAAGGGATAACTGATGCAGGTCAGCACCAGAAACGCGCCAGGGAAACCGTAGAAGTTAGGCAGCCGCTCGATGCCAACCCAGGGGTACAGCGCCTGCTGCAGCAAACCTTTAGGCGACAGGATGGAGACGTAGAGAAAGGCAGCCACGTAGCTGGGTATGACCAACGGCAGCGCAGCGAGAACGGTCCACATTTTCTTCCCCGGCAAATCCGTGCAGCTTACCAGCCAGGCCAGCGATACAGCCAGCACCGTAGTGGCGGCGACAACAGACACCGCCAAGAGAATCGTATTGCCTAACACTTGCAACGTGGCTGGCTGGCGCAGTGTCTGCGCCACTTCCGTCCAGGCGGAACCCGCGCGGATAGCCAGATAAAGGGGAATAAGCAGAATCAGGGCGGACACAAACAGCGCGCCGCCTAACAGAGTCACATAGCCTACAGACCAGCGACCAGAGCGCCTGCCGCCAGGCATAACGTCTGTCTGGCGCTTTAGCCAGGTGCGAATAGGGCTGAGTTCATTAACCGCCATGAATTGCCTCGAAGAAAAGAGGGCCGGCAGCTTGCAATACGCCGGGAAAAGTTCGATACGTGGGGGATTATCGGGGGGGAGGTTAGAAGAAACAAGCCAGGGGGTTAAGTTTGAGTTTACCAATCCGTTAAGTTGGAATTTAACCGCTGTTAACTTTGCGCGTATTTTGGCGCATATGCGCCAAAATACGTCCATAAAAAAGGGTATCTGCCCCGCCTGCGGCGGGGCAGATACCCACTACAGGTCGCGACCCCATACGCGCCTGTACTACTCAATGATCCCCAGGTCTAGCAGCATTTGCTGCGTGCCTTCCAGGTCAGCCAGATCAGCCAGCGAAATATCCAGGGCCACAGCTTCCAGTTCTTCCAGCGGCGGCAGCGAGGATGGGGTGGCAACGCCAGCCACTACGGGATATTCGTGGGTTTGCGTGGCAAAGTATTGCTGCGCGGGCAGCGACAGCATGAAGTCAATGAACCGTCGCGCGTTTTCTGCGTTGGCAGCGGTGCGTAAAATGCCGGCCCCAGAGACCATAATGAGCGAACCAGGCCCGCCACCGGGCAGGAAGTAGTTGCGGGCGGCAAACCCTTCGCCCTGTTCGCTCAGAAAACGGTAAAGATAATAATGGTTGACAAAGCCCACTGTCACTTCTCCCGCGCCCACAGCCGTTACCACAGAAGAGTTGCCCGAATAAACGATGGGTTCATTAGCCTGGATGCCTGCCAGCCACGTCTGTGTCTTTTCCTCGCCCCAGACGGCGCGCATAGCCGTGACCATAGCCTGGAAAGAGGCATTGGTGGGCGCCCAGCCAATCTGCCCGCGCCAGGCAGGATCGGTGAAGTCGAAGATGTCTGCCGGCAATTGCGCCGCCGGGTCAGTAATTAAGTCCGTGTTATATACGACGACGCGCGCTCGCCCAGAAATCCCCACCCATTCGCCCGTTTCCGCGGCGAAACGGGCAGGCACAGCCGCCAGGGTGGTTGCGGGCAGGGGCGCAAATAAGCCGGCGGCAGCCACAGCGCCCAGACCACCGGGGTCCTGGGCATAGAACAGGTCGGCGGGGCTTCTGTCTCCCTCTTCGAGCAAGACGCCAGCCATCTCCGACGTGCTGCCATAACGTACCTGGACATCAATGCCTGTGGCCGCAGCAAACTGGTCAATAATGGGCTGCACCAGACTTTCGCTGCGCCCGGAATAGATCACCAACTCCCCTCCCCCTGTCTGCGTGGCCGGTTCTGTTTCCGCAAGCGGCGGCAGGGTGTTCTCCGTTGGCGCGGCCTCTTCGGGCTGGCAGCCTGCCAAAGCCGCCAACAACACCAATCCCATCAAACAAGCCAACCATTTTCTGGTAAGTAACATCTGTCCAAACTCCTATAGGTTAAAGGGGACGCCGCCTGCGGGCGACGACCGGTTTCGTTGATGGCGTTTCCGTCTATAGAAGTTTAACTTCTTTGAGAAGTTAAACTTCTGCTGGACTCTCAGAAACATTGGCGGGCATTATGGGGGAATGCGCCAGACAAAACAAGGCTGGCGGTTAATCCGAATGTTTACCCCGGTTCAGAACAATATGAACCAGCGGGTGCAACCCAGATGAACAGGCGTTCACATTTGAGGGGGGTGCGGGGGCTAGACGCCTTTACAGCCAGGCGCGGCGGATGCCGGCCAAAATCTGTACGGCGCGGGCAATAAGGACCTGGTTGGCGGGGCGATTGGGCCACAGGCTGGCGCCCGAGGGGTGGGGTAGGGGCACTAACCAGCGACCAGCGCGGGGTTTGGCGGGGTCAAATGCCGGCAATATCTCCGCCTGGCTCAAGTCGAAATTCACGGGATCGGTTAGCGCCTCCGGTGGGAAATAAGCCGCCTGGCCAATAATCTCTTCCAGCCGGGCGCTGGCGGGGTAGAATAGTTTAATGGCCAGACCGCCTACGGGGATAATCAGCCGGGGATTTATGAGGGTTATTTCTTGCTTCAAAAACGGGCGGCACAGCGCCTGTTCCGCGCGGCTGGGCACGCGATCCCCTTTGCCATTGCTCCCCTTACCCGGATAGCATTTGGTGACAGCCGTCATGTATTGGCGGCGGCGAAAATCGGCTTCGCTCCAGCCGGCTTCGCTCAGCCATTGAAAAAGGCGGCGACCGCTGCCGGCATTGAACGGCCTTTTGGCTTCAACTTCCGTCACGCCGGGGGCCTGCCCGATCAGCATGACGCTTGCCGCCGCGTCGCCTTGAAAAACAGCGCCAGGCACGATTTCATGCCCGGCTTGTAAACAAAGACGGCAGGCGCGCATTTGGGCATGTAATTGCTGCAAAGGGGTCATCCAGTCGTCATCTATCTTTGGCGTTTATTCTGCCGTCCAATCTGCGTCGCTGTAAAAAGCGGCGGCTACGGTTTCGGTGCGGGCGCGTATACGGGCGATTTCGGCAGACGTCAGCCGCTGCCGCCAGTTCCAGATATTAGCCTGGCTGTTCAGCTTCAGGTCAGGGGCGCTTTCGCCTGCGGGCGCCGCCGCCGGATTGTCAGAGCTGGAGTGTTCGCGGATTTGGGCGGCAATGTCCGCGCTAAATGCCAGGCCCAACCGGCGATAGAGCGCTTCAAACTCGGCGCGGGGGTTGCGGGACAAATCCTCGTGGCGCACAAACAGCCAGTCGGGGTGCGCCTGTTGGTAGCCGCGCACCACGGTGTAGACAAGCTGCCACATCAGCGCCGCCTGATCCACAATATCCCAATCCACTGCCGCCCGCATGTCGGCGGCGAACGGTTCCAGCCAATCGCGCAGGAGCAGCGGCTGATCCAACAGTTCGTCAAATGGAGAGCGCCAACCGAATCGTTTGATGCTGCCGGCAAAAGCCGCCGGATGCCGGATAAGCAGCACCACAGCCATATCAAACCGCGTCGCCAGCCAGGCTGCCGAGAAAACGGCCATGGGATCCTTCACCAGGGCGCGATAACCGCCCTGGCGCAGCCGCCAGAAACCTAGCGCATCCCGCAGCGGGGACCACAGCCGCCGGCTGGCGCGCAATTCGGGCCAGAAATTGTACTGCAAGCCTATTGTCCGCCGCAGCGGTTGCAGATAAGCGCCCTCATTCTCCGCCGTCACGTAGGTAAAGCGATAGGGAAAGTGGGCGGTGCATTTGCCCGGATGCGCGTAATCCATGTTGAACGGCTCGTGGATATAGGCTACCTGCGGCGCCAGGGCCAACATTTTGCCTGTCCAGGTGGAGCCGGAGCGATGCGCGCCAGTGACTAGAATAGGACGGTCCATACGCCTCATGCCATGTCGAAAATGTCCCACAAGAAAGCGTAAATATCGGCCTGCTCCTCGATGAGCTTGGCGGTGGGTTTGCCCAAACCATGCCCGGCTTTGGTTTCAATGCGGATGAGGATGGGGTTGTGCTGCCTGGCTGACGGTGCGTCATTGGCGGAACCTAAGCCGTTTGTTGCCGCAGCATCGGCTTGCAGGGTGGCGGCAAACTTGTTGGCGTGGGCAGGCACAACGCGATCATCGGTGTCCGCCGTGGTAATCAACAACGGCGGATAAGTCACATTTGGGCGGAGATTGTGCAGCGGTGAATAGGCAAACAGCGCGGCGAACTGCTGCGGATCGGTTTCCGCGTTGCCATATTCCCCTACCCAGTATTGGCCCACAGTGAAGCGATGATAGCGCAGCATATCCAGCACAGGCACAGAACAAATGACTGCGCCGTACAGGTCAGGCCGCTGCACCATGCACGCGCCCACCAGCAAGCCGCCATTGCTGCCGCCGTGAATTGCCAGCCGCCGGCTGCTGGTATACCCATTGGCAATCAGCCACTCAGCGGCAGCGATGAAGTCATCGAAAACGTTTTGCTTGTTGGACAACATGCCGGCCTGGTGCCACGCCTCGCCATACTCGTTGCCGCCGCGCAGGTTGGCGACGGCGAAGATGCCGCCAGCTTCCAGCCAGACGGTGCGCTGTACCCAAAAGGCAGGCGTCTGGCTGATATTGAAGCCGCCGTAACCATACAAAATCGTGGGATTATCCCCATTGAGGGGCAGCCCTTTCTTCATGGTAATAAACATGGGCACGCGCGTGCCATCTCTGGAGGTGTAGAAAACCTGTCGCGTCTCGAATGCCTCTATATCAAAATCTACGCGCGGCTGGTGCAGCGGCGCCAACGTGTGATTGATGAAGTTGTAACGATAAATGGTGGTCGGAAACAAGTAGGAGGTAAAAGCCAGAGCCATATCGCTGTCCGCCAGCCGCCCCGACAGGCCCATGATGGAACCCATGGTGGGCAAGGGAATGTCGCGGTCAAACTGTCCATCGAGATGAAACACACGCAAGATGTGGTGGGCGTCTTGCATGTAAGCCACTACCAGTTGGTTATTAGCGGCGGAGACGAAAGCAATAACGTCCGTTTGCTCTGGCACAATTTCCTGCCAGGCGGAACGTTCCGGTCTGGTTATGTCAATAGCAATAATGCGACCGCGAGGAGCATCTAAATCGGTGTGAAAGTAGAAGAGTGTACCAATGTTTGTAATGAAGTTGTACATGGCATCGGCGTCGTCCAGCAGCCGCACAAAGTCGTCGCGGCTGTGCATAGGACGGTAGTAAATGCGGTTTTGGGTGTCGGTGCCACGCCAGACGTACAGAAGCAGGTAGGCGTCATCTTCGCTGGGGAAGGGGGCGAAAGCCAGGTCGGGGGCGTCGGGGCGTTCGTAAACGACCTGGTCGGCGGTCTGTGGCGTACCCAGGCGATGGAAGAAAACGCGGTTATGCGTATGCTGCGCTTCAGGGGGTACGGTTCCGGGTTCGGGGTAGCGGTTGTAGAAAAAGCCGCTGTTGTCTGGTTTCCAGGCAATGCCGGCAAATTTGCACCACATCACCTCATCCACCCGATCTTGCCCGGTTTCGACGTGCCGCACGCGAATGGTTTGCCAGTCGCTGCCGCTGTGAGAAACGCCGTAAGCCAACAACTGCCCATCCCGGCTGACCACCTGATTGGTGATAGCGGCTGTACCGTCTGCGGTTAACGTGTTGGGGTCCAACAGCGCCTGTGGTTCAGCGACATCATCAGCTTGCCAATAGAGGACGGCTTGATTTTGCAGGCCATCATTTTTATTGAAAAAGGTGCAGTCGCCGCGCCGCCAGGGGACGCCATATTTGGGATAGTCCCATATTTGCGTCAGGCGGGCTTTGATGCGGGCGCGCGCGGGGACCTCATGCAGCAAACCAAATGTCAATTCATTTTGCGCTGCCACCCAGTTTTGGGTTTCTGGGGAGTGCGGGTCTTCCAGCCAACGGTAAGGATCAGCCACCAGCGTACCGTGATAGTCGTCTACGACAGCATCCCGCCGCGCGGGCGGATAGGTGAGGGTCAGTTGTTTGATGAGCGACATCGGATCTCCAGACGTTCAGACAAGGTTTTAGGGGCAGCGCGAGTCTCTTGCTCTGGCTGCGTTAGATAATAATCTATTGTAACACAATGCCGGCATTTGTACCGATCACCCCTATTCCCTGTCTTGACAACTTCACTAAATCTTGTATTCTTTGCCCACGTTTCAGTTTTGTGCCATGAGCTAACGCCATAAGTTTGCAGAGGGCGCGCATTTTATACCTCTATTTGGCGGTGTTTGTTTTGTTTAACCCCATACTTACCCATTCTCCTCAGACTGGCAGCGTGAAGCTTCTATGGCCTTCTTTTCCCTTATTACAAGTCACAGGAGATAATTATGTCAACTCGTTTTACTTCCCCATTCGTTCTTTTTTTGGCGTCACTATGGTTGCTGTTGGCGCTGGGGGGCTGCCAGCAAGAAGGCGCGCAGCCCGCCCCAACCGCGGTAGCGGCGGCGACAGACGCCGCGGCGGCGACAGACACGCCAGCGGCAACGGACACCGCTGTCCCTACGGAAACGCCGCTTCCCACAAATACGCCCGCGCCAACTGATACCCCTACGCCCACAGACACGCCTGTACCCACATCTACAGCGACCAGCACCCCCACCGAAACCCCCGAACCCACCGACACCCCACTTCCCACCGATACGCCTGAACCGACGGCTACGCCGCTGCCGCCTACCCGTACGCCTGTGCCTGTTACCAATACGCCTGCGCCAACGGCGACGCCAGCCGAGACGGCGACGCCTGATTTCATTACAGTGTATTACATCTCTAATCCCAACGACATTCTGGGTGTCTTTCCGCTGCGCCCGTTTGACGCCCGCGGCATGTACAATAACATGCTGCTGATTCGGGGATCATTGGGAACGATGCGGGACGCGCTGCCGGGAACCAAGAATGGGGACGCCAATGCCTGTAATAGTTACAGCGGCGCCTATAATGGCATTTTGAATGCCGGCATTTTCTACGATGAAGTCCCTGACGACTGGGAAGATGTAGATTTCGCCTACTTCCTCTCCTTTATTTACTCGTTGGACCGCACGCGCCCGGCGTATCTCTCTTGCGTGAATGCCGGCAAGGTAGATGAGTTCAACCACAACCTGGCTCTACAAACGATCGAGGAAACCCTCAGTTTCCTGAACCCATATATTGACGCTGCCGCCAGCCGCCTGCCATAAAGAAGCGCTGCCAGGCGTAACGCGGCCGCGTTCGCGTTACACCTGGCGCAACTTCCTCGTTTACCACTCTCCCTTTTTCCGCTAAACTAATAAACAGGATTTCGCGGACGACGCGGATTTATCTTGTGGCTGGTCAGGAGTCAACGTTTCTGACCACTTGCCACGATCACTATTTCTGAAGGAGCGTATATGCCAGGAGTCATTGCTGCCGGCAGTCAAGAAACAGCCAAAGCGGGGGCAACCATGTTGGAACAGGGGGGAAATGCCGTTGACGCCGCCGTCGCCGCCGCCTTTGCCTCGTTTGTCGCCGAGGTCGGCGTCGTTCATCTGGGCGGCAGCGGCATCGCCCAAATCTACAACCCGGACACAGGACGCGGCGTCGTGTACGACTTCTTCAGCGCCACGCC
>CAYQYJ010000158.1:0-1981 GCA_964421605.1 uncultured Ardenticatenaceae bacterium
CCCCTCGCCCTACATTACCCCTTCCCTGGCAAAGAGGGCGGGATTACCTGATTATCTTCTCAATGTCCAAAAGCGGTTACTACGAGCCAAAAACGGGAAGTTGTTTTAGACGGTTACTATGTCGAAAGCGTCGGGTCGGGAAATGAGTTAGACCCTGGAGGCAACGATGATTCGGAAGTATCAACTGACAGACTGCGAAGATGTATTGAGCGTTTGGGCTGACGCTTCGGCGCTGGCGCACCCGTTCCTCAGCCAGGAGTTCCTGGAGTTAGAACGCCACAATATTCCAAACGTTTATCTGCCAAAGGCAGACACCTGGGTCTGGGAAGCTGAGGGGCGCGTCGTCGGCTTTATTTCACTCCTGGGGAACGAGGTCGGCGCCATATTCGTTGCACCGCCGTTCCAGGGGGGTGGGATCGGGCGGGCGCTGATGGACAAAGCGCGAGCCTTGCACGGAGAACTCGAGGTCGAGGTGTTCAAGGATAACCTGTCTGGCAGGGCGTTCTACGCGAAGTATGGCTTCGAGCTGATGCGCCAGGGGGTTCACGAACAGACAGGTTGCGAAATCCTGCGGCTCCGCCTGACAGCTAACATGCCGCCGCCGGGCGACTTAGCCAGCGGCTAAACTGCAAGTCGTCAGGCGGACTGGTGGTTCGACAAAACGGTTGTTCTTCAAGCAGTGGCGGATAGGTCAGCACGGGCATGAATACGCGGCGCGGCGGCGGGCCAGAATATTCCACTGCCCGAATGTCGCCGGGAAAGAGTGAAAGCGGCTGTGTTCTGGTTGATAATGCGAGGCGCCAGGGCAGCGCCTCGCATTTGCTCAGAGCCGAGGGTAGGCTTATTCCAGCACGAAGATATTCTTCTCCGCGCACATATCCTTTAAGATTTGCGGCCAGACGGTCACGCTGACTTCGCCCAGGTGCGCTTTGCGCAGGATCTGCATGAGCGTGCGGGATTGGCCGATGCCGCCGCCAATGCTCAAGGGAATCTGATTTTCCATGATTGCCTGGTGATACGGCATGTCCAGAAAGTGAAGCTGGTTGGTCAGCTCTAACTGGCGCACCAGCGACCGCGCATTGACGCGCACACCCATGGAGGAGAGTTCGTGGCGGCGGCGGGTGACGGGGTTCCACACCAGGATGTCGCCGTTGAGGCCGTGCATGGGCCGCCCGCTGGCGGAAACGGTTTCCGTGACCCAATCGTCATAATCGGCGGCGCGCATTTCGTGGGGGTAGCCGTCCGCCAACGTCCAGCCAATGCCGTAGATGAAGACAGCGGGATATTCTTGCAAAATCATGGTTTCGCGCTGTTTGCGCGGCAGATCGGGGTATCGCTCCAGGATTTCTTCGGCATGGAGAAAGGTTAGTTCGTCAGGCAAATTGGGATATTGATCCGTTTGCAGTTGGGGGAACATTGCCTGCACATAAGTTTCTGCGCCTTTGATCACGCGCCAGATTTTGCGCACAACGTTTGTCAGGTAAGCCAGGTTGCGCTCTTTTTCAGTAATGGCTTGCTCCCAATCCCACTGATCTACGTAGGCGCTGTGGTCGTGGTCGAGGAAGTAATCTTTGCGCACGGCGCGCATGTCGGTGCAAAGCCCTTCGCCGGGCGCCATGCCAAACTGGCGCAGAGCCATGCGCTTCCATTTGGTGGCGGCTTGCACTACTTCGGCGTCTATGGGGTGCTGGTTGTAGTCGTTGGCGATGTGGAACTGAACGGGGGTGCGCGAGCCGTCGCGGTCGAGGTAGTCGTTGACGCCGCTGCCGGCATCTACAATCAGCGGCACAGTGACCATCATCAGGTTCAGTTCACGGCATAGATTTTCCTCAATGTAGTTCTTGGCCACAAAAATAGCTCTTTGGGTTTCTTTAGGCGTGAGCAGGGAGTGGTAATCCTGCGGCAGGATATGCTCCAGTTCGGCGTAATTGCCAATGCCTGGGCCCGCCAGGTCAGCCTGTTTGTCCAGATCACGAATCAT
>CAYQYJ010000158.1:2081-8075 GCA_964421605.1 uncultured Ardenticatenaceae bacterium
AATTGCCAATGCCTGGGCCCGCCAGGTCAGCCTGTTTGTCCAGATCACGAATCATCGGTTTGCTCCTTTAGGGGTTCGCAGACTGGCGCAGTCTCCAAGACTGCGCCAGTCTCAGTAGATCCAAAATCTGCCACGAATGGCACGAATTTTACGAATTAGATGCTTTTTTTCGTGTAATTCGTGAAATTCGTGGCGAAAATCTGGAAAAGTTTCGTTAGCGCCGGATTGGAGGGCTGGGACAATGCCGGCATTCACACCCCCAAGCGTAAACAAAGGCTGACCGTGTGTCAGGTGTCACACGTCACCTGCTCCCAGGCGAAATGTCATATCTGGCAAGCCGTGGGACGGGCTGGCAGCCTGTCCCTACCTGACCGCGATATCCACGTCCATTAAGGCTGATCGCCCGCGGCAATCCCCATCAGAAAATACTCTTCGGTGCGTTGGTCCGCCAGTCTGGCGGCTTCCTCGGCGGTAATGTCCCCATAGAAGGCGCGCTCAATCTCCTGGTCAGCGGTTCGTTCAATCTCTTCCCAGGTGCTGATCACGGGCACGCGCCGTAAATAGGGAATCTGATCCAGGAAGACGCGGCTGCGGCTGGGGGCATGGTCAGGGTCAAGGAAAGCGTCCGATTCCGCTACAGACACCAACGAGGGCACGGTGCGCCCGGTGCCCGCCACGATCGTCTGCCCCGTGACGGAATTGGCAAACTCAATAAACGTCCAGGCAGCCTCTTTGTTTTCCGCCACGCTGGAAAGGCAGTAGGCGTCGCTGTGCAGCATACTGGCTGTTTCTTTCCCCCTGGGCACGGGGGCCACATCCCAAACAAACGATTCGATCTCGCGGAAGGTGGGGGTGCTGCGGCGGCTGTCGAGGTAGATGCCGATTGTGCCGGCAATAAAGCGGCTCTCACTGTCCAACGATGCCTCCTCCTCGCGCCCTGGCGCCACGCCATGCACCTGGCGCAAATCCACAAACCATTGCAGCGCCTGCTGCGACGGGAAGCGGGTCAACGTCAACCGCGTAGGGGTGTGCAGATCATCCACAATGACGCCGCCGTTCTGCCACACAAAGGCAGAGACACGATAAAGCGATGGCTCAGTGCCCATGCCATACTGATCCACCATACCGTCGTCATCCAGGTCTTTGGTCAGCGCAATGGCTGTTTGCAAAAAGTCGTCCCAGGTCCAATCATCAGCCGGGTAAGCCAGACCCGCGGCGTCAAACAAATCCTGGTTGTAATAGACCACCAGGTTAGAAATGTTCTGCGGAATACACATCACCGTGCCTTCCCAGTTAAACGCTTCAATGGCCACCGGATAAAAATCCTTAGCCGTAATCAGGTCGCTTTCATCCAGATAGGGCCCTAACGGTTCCAGCAGCCCTTTGGCGGCAAAGCCGGCGATGCGGCGGTAGTTCATTAAAGTGACGTCTGGCGGCGTGCCTGCGGCGAAGTCCGTCGCCAGGCGAGTGCGGTATTCGCGGTCGGAAGGAATGTGGGTCACTTCCACGTCAATCTCCGGGTGGGCTTCTTCAAAGGCGGCGACAAGCTGCAAATAAGCGTCACGCTCGGCAGGATCGCCCGAAGTCATGAAAGAGATGGTCGTGGGGGCTTCGCCAGCGGAACAGGCGACAGTGAGGAGGATGAGAATGCCGGCAAAAACAAAATGACGCAAACGAAACAACATGAGGTACTCCTTCAAAAAATAATCTCATGCGGAAACGCAGAGACCTGTAGGACAAACTGTTAGTTTGTCCGCGCAAACCAACAGTTTGCGCTACAAATTTTCATCCCTTCCCTTCGGCAGGCTTAGAGTTCGCCCCTTCAGCAGGTTCAGGGCAAGCTCTGAGTTAACCGAAGGGGCAAGCCTTCGGCAGCCAAGCACAGGCTGAAACGTTAAGCGGGTCAAAAAGGGATGGCAGATATTAGGTCGTAGGGGTAGGCGTACAAGGCAACGGCGGCGTCGGTACAGGCAGACGCATCTCTAGAACGTTATTGGTTTCGTCGCTTTCCGTCACCATGCCGGCGGCATCTACTTCTGCCTGGCTGGGTTCGGCATAACGGGTAAAGAAAAGGCTGGCGCTCTCGCCAGGAGCCAATCCCTCATCTACTGGTTGCTCCTGACCATTGACGCGCACCATGAAGGGCCCGGCGGGGGCGCTGCCGGCATTCGTCACCGTCAAGCGCACGCCCAATGGCGCGCCTGGCTCCAGGCATTGGCTGTTTGCCAACGTGTGATTCATGAAAAGCGGCTTTAAGTCCGGTAGCGCCGCGGGCGTGTCCGTTCCTGCCGTTGGCGCGCCCCCATCTGACGCGCAAGCCGCCAACAGGAGCAAGCCCAGGCCAATGCACCCCAATAACATTGCCAGCCTGTTTCTTTTCATCTATACCATACTCCTGCGAAAATAGTGATCCGTGGCGAGTGATCACTGGTCAGAAGCGCCGGACCCGTACCACTCACAAAATAAATTGGCCATGGAGCAACCAGACAAAACGCCCCTTGTCTGAATAATCGTTAATCCAGGTGCCGCGCAAAATAGGGCTGAACCAACAAGAATAAAACGACAGGCACAGCCGTAGCCCACACAGCCGCCGCCATGAGCAGGGGCCATTCAGAGCGATTCATCATTTGCAACAATTGTAATGCAATGGGCAGCGTAAACCAACGCTCGCCGCTCAAATACAGCAATGGACTGAGAAAATCCCCCCAATAGACAACAAAACTGAGCAAAGCCACGCCAATCGCCGTGGGGCGAGCCATCGGCAAAGCAATATACCGCCACATCGCCAATGCGGACACCCCATCCAGCCGGCCCGTATCATAGACAGCCAGAGGAATGCGCCGAAAAGCGCGATAAAACATGAGCACGTAAAAAGGACTGGTTCCCATCCAGGCAGGCGCAATAATAGCCCAGATGGTGTTGATCCAGCCCAACTGCGTGTAAATGAGAAATCGCGTAGACCAGAGGGCAATCCCTGGCACCATCAGTACGGCTAAAGAGATCACCACCCAGCGGCGCTGGCTGCGCCGGGGGAGTTGGGCGATAGCCAGACCAGCCCAGGAGCCAGTCACGATGGTTAGCGGCACGGCAATAGCCGCAATCACCAGGCTGTGCAGCGTAAAGCGCGCCAGCGGCACCATGTCCCAGATGCGCACAAAGTTCTCCAGGGTTGGCGCAGACGGCAGTAAACGAAACGTTTGCGACAGCGGGCGGCCCAACGGCAGCAAAGCCGCCGAGAACATCCAAAACAAGGGCAGCAAGAAAATCAAGGCTATCAAGCCGCGCCCCACGGTTAACAACCGCGTGCGCGTCAGGGGGGAAAGCTGCAACAAGTTCAAATGATCCTCATATGACAAATGTTTCTTCGGTTGTGCCAATGTCCCACTGCCGCGCGATCAGGTAGAGGAAAAGGACGATCAAACCCGTCAGCACGTACAACACCCACAGCGCCACGCTGGCGACGCCAAAGGCGTGCAAGCCAAAGGCTTGTTCATAGACAAACATGGGCAGGGTAAAGGTGGCGTAGTACGGCCCGCCAGCCGTGGTGAAGAAGATGGCGGCAAAAGAACTCTCAAACGTGAGAATGGCGTCGCGGAAAGCCAGCAGCAGCAAAATGGGAGACAGGATAGGCAGGGTGATGTAGCGGAAGATACCCCCGGCGCCGGCGCCATCTATGCGGGCGGCGTCTTCGATTTCTGCCGGCATGTCGTGCAGCGCCGCCAGACTCACCAGAAACCCCTCGCCAATTTGCCAGAAGCTCAACAAAATCAACGCGGGCTTAGCCCACAGCGGGTCCGCAAACCAGGCGGGCGGGTCCAGCCCCACTAACCGCAGCAGCAAATTCACCGGCCCATAAAGCGGATTGAGTATCCACAGCCAGGCCAGCGCGTAAGCCGCCATCGGAATCGTTGTGGGCAAATAGACAAAAGCGCGAAACCAGCCCAGAAAACGCCCGCCGCGGCGCAGCGAATTTGCCAGCAAGAACGCCCCAAAAACGCGCAGGGGCACAGGCAGAAAAATAAGCGCCAGCGAGTTTTGCAAACTCAGGTTGAACAATTCATCTGTATATGTCAGAATAAAGTTCAACGTACCCGCCCAACGCGGCGGCGACAGGGCATCATATTGGAAAAAAGCCAGGGCGAAGGAAATGCCGGCAGGTATAACGACCAATATGATAATACCCAACGCATACGGCAGCAGCAGCAGGCGCAGTTGCCGCTGATAGTCCAAATGTTTGCGCCAGAACTGACTCCAAAAAGTGGGCATGGGAACTATTTTTACCTGGATGACGTTCTTTGAATAGATGACAAGCCGCTGGCTTCCATGCACAGCGCCACGATTAAGGAAACAACATGGGCTGTGGCACACCATCATCAATGAAAATTTTGCCACGAATTACACGAATTTAACGAATTTTCTGGTCACTGGTCACTCACCACTGATCACTGTTTTCAAAGGAGTTATCCCCATGAACCAATACTTGAAGCCATTATACCTGATCTTGATTGTACTTTTCCTGGCAAGTTGTGCGCCAGCCGCCAGTGAACCGGCGGCAGAACTCCCCCTGGTAGATGTCACCAGGATAGCTGAACAAACAACCAACATGGCGCCTGCGCTCAAACCAGTGGCCCCGCTACCCGCCTCAGAGGAAGATAACATGACGGCTGAAGAACAAACGAATTTGCCCGAATCGCCAGATGATGACGCCGAAGTCATCACCAGTGGGCCTGTCGAACCGGTCACAGTTGACCTGAGCCAGATTACGCCGCAGGTGGGCAACAGCGATGTGTTAGCCACTATGCCGGCGCCGCGCGTGCCTGACGAACTGGTAGCCCTGGTGGCTAAAGTGAGCCAGGACCTGGCCGAACGGCTGCAAATTGACGTCAGTCAGATCGTCTTAATCAGCTCCCAAGCCGTAGAGTGGCGGGACAGCAGCCTGGGCTGTCCAGAGCCAGGCATGATGTATATGACGGTCATCACCCCTGGTTACCGCCTGGTGTTAAGCGCTAACGGAGAGCTCTTTGAGTACCATACAGGGCGCAACGACCTCTTCGTTTTCTGCCCAGACATCACGCCCGGCGCGCCGTCGCCCGGTACAGATAGCTAACGAACGGTTTTTGTTAAGGAATAAAAAAAAGGGCCTGGTAGCAGGCCCTTTTGGGTTGGTCAAGGGCGCTTGAGCGCACTGTTAGCTGTTGCTGAAAAATCATTCAGGGCGTATGCAATACGTCCCCACAGTAGGGGTGTATTGCATACACCCTTTTTGTATACCTGGGGAGATCGTTTAGAAAAGCGTCGGGCCCAACGTAATCAACAAATAAACCAGGATGACAAAAACAACCACGGCAGCCACTACCAGCACGGTCAGTAGCGTATTGGAACTGCCGGGGCGAGCGGCGGGTTTCGGTGTGGGGGCGGCAGGCGACGGCGCTGGTTGAGCAGCAGCGGCAGCGCGCGCCTGGGCAATAGCCTCCTCGCGCTCTTTCTCCCAATCGCGTGCCGGCATCTCTTGCAGCCAATCAGGAATCTCCAACACCGGCGCAGGCGTAACGGCAGCAGCGGTCATCGGAACCCCTACCTCCACCCCACTTTCCTCCCCTGCCAACCAGGGCGGCAACGTCTCTCCGCTGGCTTGCGCCTCAAAATCATCCGCCTCCTGCGAAATGGGGCGGGCTGCCTTTGCCGCAGGCGCAACCGTTTCGACGGCGGCTGGCGTCATGGCAGGTTGCGCCGTTTCTTGTTGCAGTTGGGACAACTGCGCTGCCGCCGCTTGATGGTTTGGGTCCAGCTTCAATACTTTTTGTAGAAAAATCGCCTCTTGCTCAGCGGAAGGCGTAATCGTGCTGAGTAAATACCAGGCTGCCACGTTGCGACGATCTTCTTTTAATAGTTGCGCCAACAGGACATGGGCTTCTTCAGGATCGCCTTCCTGCACAGCCGCCTGGGCCTGGGCAAATAATTCGCTCATAGTTTGCACTCCCTCAGGTAATTTCC
>CAYQYJ010000159.1:0-8064 GCA_964421605.1 uncultured Ardenticatenaceae bacterium
TTTTTGAAGGAGTGGGCATATGAAGCAGTGGAAGAAGAGTTTGGTATGGTTGTTTTTGGCCGTGTTCGTCGTCGCTGCCTGCGCTGGCCAGCCACAGAGTGTGCTTGTCGAACGCGATTTTGCGGGGGAAGCGGGTTCAACCGCCGCAGACGCCAGCGAATTTGCCCCATCGGAGCCTGTGGCTCAGAGCGGCAACGTGGCGGCAAACATGCAACTGCCCTCGCAGCCCCTCATCATTCGCACGGGTAACCTGGGCATTGTGGTGGAAGACACCGACGCTACCGTTGCAGCTATCACCAGCCTGGTCAACGGCATGGAAGGATGGGTGGTGAGCAGCAATTTGTATAAATATGGCGCGGCGCGGCGCGGGGAGATGACCGTGCGCGTGCCTGTGGCTCAGTTTGATGCGGCCATGGGGCAGATCAAGGCGCTGGCGTTGGAAGTCAACAGCGAATCTTCCAGCGGGCAGGACGTCACCGAAGAGTATGTAGACCTGACGGCCCGCCTGTCCAACCTGGAAGCTACCGCCGCACGGGTGCGCGGCTTCCTGGACGAAGCCACGGACGTCGAAGACGCATTGGCTGTTAATCAGGAGTTAAGTCGCCTGGAATCGGAGATAGAGCAGCTCAAAGGGCGGATGAACTATCTGAGCCAATCGGCTTCCTTCTCTACCATTCAGGTGGATATTACGCCCGATGTGTTGTCCCAGCCGATTGAGATCGCCGGCTGGCGACCGCAAGGGGTGGCTAAAGAGGCGTTGGAAGACCTGATAAACGGGCTGCAAGGTCTGGCCGATTTTCTGATCCGGTTCATCATCGCCGTGCTGCCCATGTTGCTCATTGTGGGCGTGCCGCTGTTCTTTATCGTACGGGCTATTGTGCGCGCGGTGCGCAAGCGGCGCCAGCCAGCAGCGCTGCCGCCCGAAAATGAAGTAACCAGTTGAGGCGAGGAACAAAGTTCCTTGCTGCCTGCGTCCCGTCTGTTCAGCCCCGGTTGGCCCTTGCCAATCGGGGCTTTTTTCTTACAAGGATTCACACCCCCTTTCCAGACTGGAGCAGTCTTGGAGACTGCTCCAGTCTCTTTTGATCTTACGTCTTATTTTTCGCTCACAATCAGGTATAATTTTGAGGCGACTGCGCTTTGCAGTGGCGATGGGCGGCTGACGCCGCCCGACAGCCGGGCATCCGGCTGGGGCAGAAACATTGGCGGATTTTCCCAAGCGGCAAAAACGCCAGAATCCCTCTAATTGCCTCAGCCACAGCCACCCTGACCGTTGAGCGCGACAGGGGCGCTGGCTGTGGCCCCATCCAAAAGGAGAAAAAATGACAGGACGTAGGTTGTTTTCACTCTTGGCGTTGCTGGCGCTGGCGCTGGTGGTGTCGTCGGCGCGCGGGGGAGGCGTCTCCCAGGCGGCAGCGGATGCCGGCAGCCACTTTGTGCGCGTGGCAGCCAGTGACGTCGTCGCCGCCGCGCAACTGGATCTGAATCCGGCGCGGGCGTTTGATTATGGCTCCTTCCAATGGTTAGAGCTGTCCGCCGCTGACTTTGCGCGCCTGGCAGAAAGCGGCGTGGCGTATACAGAAGCGCCCGACGCGGGTTTTGTGCATGTGCCGGGCTACCGTTTTGATCCCCTGGCTGATGGCGAGCCAGCCGTAGCCGCCGAACTGCAAGCCAGCGGCAGCGGGGCGGGCTTTCACCTGGTGCAGTTAGCCGGGCCTACCAATGACGACTGGCTGAACCAATTGGAAGCCAATGGGCTGCGCGTGCTGCAATATTACCCCCATAACAGCTTCCTGGTGTGGGGAGACAGCGCCGCCGCCGCCAACGCCGCCAATCTGGATTTCGTCCGCTGGCAAGGCGCATTCCATCCCGCCTATAAGGTCAACAGCGATCTGGCGGGGCGGGAAGGCGTGGTCAGCAACGTGGACGTCATGTTCTACAATGATGGGGACATCAAAGCCACTCTCAACGCCCTGACCGAACTGGGGGGCGTCATCCTGCAATTCTATCCGGCGCAGCCAGACAAAGCCTTTTTCGATGCTATCATCCAACTGGATGCCAGCGCCGTAGAGAGCGTGGCGCGCCTGAATACGGTTTTGTGGTTGGGGTATGCCAGCCCGGAACCGGGTCTGGAAGATGAAATGTCCAGCCAGATTCTGGCGGGCAATTACACGGGCGGCGTGCCCTTCACCGGGTATTTCGACTGGATTGCCGATGTGGGCTACGATGGCAGCGGCGTCATCTGGGGCATCATTGACACGGGCGTGGATTACGAGCATCCCGACCTGGGGCCACACATTGTCAGCGGTTATAGCTATCCGGGGGCGTGCAACCCGCCCGGACAGCCGGGTTCTGACTGCTCTGGCGGCGGGCATGGGACGCACGTTGCCGGCATTGTCGGCGGCGACGCGACAGGCGGATTTGCTGACGGCAATGGCTTCCTCTACGGTCTGGGCGTGGCTCCAGGCTACAGCATCTTTGCCTCCAACTCCCTATCCGCCCCCTCCTGGCCCCCGGCCGGCGGCTGGCAGGAACACAGCAAACGCGGCGTCCTGGGCGGGGCCATTGGCGGCAACAACTCCTGGACGACAGGCGAAGGCGAACAGCACGGCTACCAGGCCAGCGAGCGCACACACGACATCATGGTGCGCGATGGCAACTTCGACACCACGACCGTCGCCGAACCGTTTATTGAGGTGTTCTCTGCCGGCAATTCCGGCTTCAGCGGCCTCACTTCCCCTAAAGAAGGCAAGAACCTGATCGTCATTGCCAGCAGCGTCAACTACCGCGTAGGCAGCATTGACAGCATCTCCAGCTTCAGCAGCCGCGGCCCGGCAGTGGATGGGCGTTGGGTTCCCACCGTTGCCGCGCCTGGCGAACAAATCTCCTCGGCGCGCAACGACCTGGGCGGCTCCTGCGCCAGCCCCATTGGCGGCACCAACAATCTGTACGCCTTCTGCTCTGGCACCAGCATGGCCGCGCCGCACGCCTCTGGCGCAATTACGCTGGCGACTGAATGGTGGCGCACCTTTAACGACGGGGCGGACCCCAGCCCGGCGATGGCTAAAGCGCTGCTGGTGAACGGCGCAGTGGACATGGCCACCGCAGACGTCCCCAACATCCATGAAGGATGGGGGCGTATTGACATTGACAACATCGTCAACAATCCGCTGTCCACCCGCTACTATGACCAGGAGACCACTTTTGGCAGCACCGGCGAGCAATGGGTCATCTCTGCCGGCGTTACCGATGTGGGCCAGCCGCTAAAAATCACACTGGCCTGGTCTGACGCGCCGGGGGCGGTGGGGGCGAATCCAGCGCTGGTAAATAACCTCAATCTGACCGTCATCAACGGCAGCAACACGTACCATGGCAACGTTTTCAGCGGCGGCTGGTCGCAAACGGGTGGCAGCGCTGACAACATCAACAACCTGGAAAACGTCTTCATCCAGAATCCGCAAGGCAATGTGACCATCATCGTGGATGCCGTTAACATCGCCGGTGACGGCGTACCCTACAATGGCGACACGACCGATCAGGATTTCGCCCTCATCTGCAACAACTGCGCGCTGATGCCAGACTTTGTGTTGACGGCGGAACCCGCGCAGCGCACCATTTGTACGCCCAGCAACGCGCAGTATAACGTGCTGGTGGACAGCATCCTGGGCTACAACGACCCGGTGACGTTAAGCGTGAGCGGTCTGCCTGGCGGCGCGGTGAGCAACTTCACAGTTAACCCGGTCATTCCTGCCGGCAACAGCATCATGACTATCGGCAACACAGGCGGCGCCGCGCCGGGCGATTACACCCTGACTATCACGGGCATGGCGCTGACCAGCACGCACACCACAGATGTAGGCTTGAGCGTGTACACGGCTGCCCCAGGCACAGCCACGCTGGTGTCGCCCATTGGCGTGGACCAGCCGCTGGTTCCCACCTTCCAATGGAATGCCGCCAGCCAGGGCGCAGTCTACCTGTTGGTGGTGAAGAACATCGCCAGCGGCGAACTGCGGTACACGGTAACCTCGGATACCAGCCACGTCTTTGACACGCCGCTGGATCCGTATGCCATCCACGCCTGGTCGGTGCGGGCGTACAACCCGTGTGGTGTGGGTAGCTTTGCCCAGTTCGGCTTCTTCCGCACGCAGGACATCCCACCTATCCTGGTGGTAGACGATGATGACAACGCGCCCGACGTGCGCAGCACCTATACGGCGGTGCTGGATGGGTTGGGGTTGGGATATGACGTGTGGGACACGGCTAACAGCGACAATGAACCCGACGCCGCCACTTTGCAGCAGTATGACGTGGTGATCTGGTTCACAGGCGACGAGTTCGGCGGGGCCGCCGGGCCGGGTGCGGCTGGGGAAGCGGCGTTGGCCACGTATCTGAACGCCAGCGGCTGTCTGTTCATCAGCAGCCAGGATTATGTCTGGGATCGCGGCGTGACCGCCTTCATGCAAAGCCACCTGGGCATTGCCTCGGCGACCAGCGACGTTAGCCAGACGACGGTGACGGGGGCGGACGTGTATGCAGGGCTTGGCCCCTACACGCTGGCTTATCCGTTCACCAACTACAGCGACCGCCTGACGCCAGCGGCAGGCGCGGCGACGGCTTTCAACGGCAACCAGGGCAGCGCGGCGGTGCGCAGCGGTACACACAGCGCTATCTTCCTGGGCTATCCGTTTGAGGCGCTGCCGGCAGCGGGACGCACTCCCGTCATGCAAACCACGCTCAACTGGTGCAGCCAGTAAGTTAGTGTAATTGTAGACTGGTTCAATCTTGGAGATTGAACCAGTCTTTCATTAAGGAGAAGTGAAATCGTGGCATCTGGAAAATGGTTCTTTTGGATATTGTTCCTTCTTTTGAGCGGCGGACTGCTATTGGGCAGTCGCGGGGGTGAAGTTGCGGCGTTTAGTGACACCATAGCGATCACAGTTACCCCGGAAACGTATGCCCAACTAGACAGTTTGCAGCCAGTCGCCATCGTAGATTATGGCGCTTTTGTATGGTTAGAACTGCCGGCGGCGGATATGGCGCGGCTGCAAAAGGCGGCTGTACCTTACCAGCTTGACGTAAATTTCTCGACCCTTACGCTGGGCGAAATCACGTTTGATACCCGCCTGGGGGGCCCAACGCTGCCCGAAGGGTGGGCTGACGCTGCCAGCAGTGGGGTCGATTACCGTCTGGTGCAGTTCGTGGGGCCGACACGGGTGGAGTGGCTGACCAGCCTGGAGCAGGCGGGGCTGCAAATTGTGCAATACATTCATCCCCACACCTATGTGGTGTGGGGCGAGGTGGGCGCTTTGACCCAGGCGGCGGGCAGCAGTTTTGTGCGCTGGACAGGGGATTTTGCGCCGGCTTATCGTTTGCTGCCAGCATGGCGGCGACTGCCGGCAGCGCCAGTAACGGGTAATGCCCTGGTCTATCGCGGGGCGGACGTGGACGGCGTGGCGCGCCAGTTGGAAGCGATGGGCGCGACAATCAGCGGGCGTTCTGTGCTGAACGCTACTTGGGAGATGATCAGCATCACGCTGGCGGGCGACAAACTGCCGCAGGCAGCGCACATTGCCGGCATTTACAGCTTGCAACCCAACCCCACCGATGGTGGCTTGCGCGGCGAAATGAGCGACCAGATCAGCGTGGGCAACTACGACGGTAATAACCAGGCGTTCCCCGGCTATCTGGATTATCTGGCGCAAATTGGCTATGACGGCAGCGGCGTGATTATCGCCAACGTAGACGGCGGCGTGCAGGACAATCACCCTGACCTGGTGAACCGCCTCATCCCTTGCTCTGGCACAACCTGCGGCGGCGGGGCGACGAGTTCGCATGGCACGCATACTGCCGGCATTATGGCCGCCGACGGCGCATCAGGCACCATGGATGGCTTTGGCTTCCTGCGCGGTTTGGGACAGGCGCCGGGCGCCAACCTGGTAGAGCAGGTTTACGGCCCCTTCTACAACCTGCCCGGCGGCATGCTCCTGCTCATGACCGACTCCTACAACAACGACGCTTCCCTGTCGGGCAACAGTTGGGGCCCCTCCGGGTCGCCATTGGGGTACGATGATGACACCATGCAAGTGGACATTGGCGTGCGCGACGCCGACCCCAACGCTCCCGGCAACCAGCCGCTCTCCTTTATTCTCTCCTTCATGAACGGCAACGGCGGCACCAGCACGCAGGGCACGCCCGACGAAGCCAAGAACATTTTCACCATTGGTTCTACCAAGATGCAGAACGCCAATGGCTCGCAAATCCTGCAAATTGACGACCTTTCCAGCAACACGGCGCACGGCCCCGCGCTGGATGGGCGCACCATCCCGCATATGGTAGCCCCTGGCTGCCAGGTGGATTCTACCTACTCTGGCTCAACCTATGGCTTGCTGTGCGGCACCAGCATGGCGTCCCCGCACGTCAGCGGCGCGGTGGCCGTCTTCATTGAGTATTACCGCAGCCTGTACGGCGCGGAGCCCAGCCCGGCGCTGATTAAGGCCGCCTTCCTGCCGGTGGCGCACGACCTGGCGGGTCATCTGGATGCCGACGGCGGCACGCTGGGTCACCCGTTTGACAGCAAACAAGGTTGGGGGCGCATGAATCTGGACGCAGTGGTCAACCCCGATGTGCTGATCCAATATTTCGACAACCCGATGGTATTGGACAACACGGGCGAAGCCTGGACGCAAACCCTTTCCCCGGCGGATCCCAGCCAGCCCATGAAGATGATGCTGGTGTGGACAGACGCGCCTGGGCATGGCCT
Organism: uncultured Ardenticatenaceae bacterium; assembly: GCA_964421605.1. Taxonomy (GTDB): domain Bacteria; phylum Chloroflexota; class Anaerolineae; order Promineifilales; family Promineifilaceae; genus JAGVTM01. Next base: position 6,761 of record CAYQYJ010000159.1, read on the forward strand.
GGGCGGCAGCACGCCTGCCTGGAACAATGACCTGGACCTGGTGGTGACTTATCAGGGCAATACCTATTATGGCAATCGTTTTGATGCTAACGGCTGGTCTACGCCTGGCGGCAGCGCCGATTATCGCAACAATACCGAAGGCGTCTTCTTTGGGCCCACGGCGAACGGCGCGGCGCAGGTACAGGTCGTGGCTGCCGACATTAACTCCGACGGCATCCCCAACTCTGGCGACGGCACCGACCAGGACTTTGCCCTGGTGTGCTACAACTGCATAACGCAGCCCGATTTCACCATGGCGGCTTCTCCCGCGGCGCGGACGATTTGTGCGCCCGCCAATGCGCTGTACAGCATCGAAGTGGGTAGCGTTTTGGGCTATGATGACCCGGTGACGTTGAGCGCCAGTGGCGTTCCCGGCGGGGCTATGGCTAACTTCAGCGTCAATCCGGTGGTCCCACCAGACAACAGCACGCTGACGGTGGGCGTTTCGGGGGCGACAACGCCTGGGAATTACACGTTGACGGTGACGGGCATGGCGCTGACCAGCACGCACAGCGTAGACGTGGATTTGAAGGTGTACAATGCTGCGCCAGGCGCGCCGACGTTGATCACGCCCATTGGCGTGGATCAGCCGCTTGTGCCTACGTTTGAATGGACGGCAGCCAGCCAGGGCGCGGTCTATCTGCTGGTGGTACGTAATATCGGCACAGGGGAGACGCGCTATACGGTGACAACGAATACCAGCTATGCGTTTGACACGCCGCTGGATCCGTATGCCATCCATGCCTGGTCAGTGCGGGCGTATAATCCGTGCGGCGTGGGTAGTTTTGCCCAGTTTGGTTTCTTCCGCACGCAGGACATCCCGCCCATCCTCGTCGTGGATGACGATGACAACGCACCTAACGTGCAGTCCATTTACACCACTGTTCTGGATGGCTTGGGGCTGGTTTATGACATCTGGGATACGAACAACTCCGACAATGAGCCGGATGCGGCCACGCTGCAGCAGTATGACGTGGTCATTTGGTTCACGGGCGACGAGTTTGGCGGCGCAGCGGGGCCCGGTTCGGCAGGCGAAACGGCGCTGGCGACGTACCTGAACAACAATGGCTGTCTGTTCATCAGCAGCCAGGATTACGTTTGGGATCGCGGTGTGACGGCGTTCATGCAGAGCCACCTGGGTATCGCTACGGCGACCAGCGACGTGAGCCAGACGACGGTGACGGGCGCGGACGTGTATGCGGGGCTTGGCCCCTACACGTTGGCTTATCCGTTCACCAACTACAGCGACCGGTTGACGCCGGCGG
>CAYQYJ010000160.1:0-8062 GCA_964421605.1 uncultured Ardenticatenaceae bacterium
GCTTCGTCTAGCCACAGACTGTCCTGCGCCAGCATACCCAGGCGCAGCCAGACGCCTAGAAGCAGAACCAGCCAGATAGTCCAGCGTTGAGGTCGTGTGGTAGAGGCCATGAAAGAGGGGGCGGCAGGGGACAGTGATGGGCGTAGCGGGGAGAGGTTATCCAGGAGGGTCTGGGGGGTCCTTGAGCACAATTTGGGTGCTGGCCATGGCGGAATACCGTTCATCCAGGCCGGCAATGTGCAGCGTTTCTTTGATCTGGCGCAGGCGGGGCAGCATGGCGCTGAGGGGGACGTGATACGATTGGCCGACGGCGGCGGGGGTCTGGTCGCGCATCGTTTGCTCGCTAATGATGAACTCAACGCAGGCGGCCCAGATTGCCGGCTGGCTCATATGGGACAGGTGACTTGCTTTCTTCTTGAAGTCGCGCCACAGGCGGCGACCAGCGACGAGCGAAAGCAGACCATAGGTGCGGTGCTGCAAGCCGGGGAGGAGCAGCCGTTCCACGTCATCTTGCATGGCTTCGGGGCGCAGCGGGATTTGCAGCGCGCCGCCAAACAGGGCCACAGGCAGCACCCAGGGTTCGTTGGGGACGCCGCCAGAGCCGCTGAGAACTTTGCTGGAGACGAGAATGCCGGCAGCCCGCGCCTCGGTCAGCGGCAAATCCAAACTGGCGGGGTTGATCTCTACAATGCGCCACCGCTGGCGATATTGGCGCAGCTTGATGGCGACCACGTCCGCCGCCGTGTAGTTGTTTGCCGCCAGTTCCGGGTCGGGCCAGACCAGTTCTACGTGAACGTATTTGCCATTCTCGGTTTCGACAGCGCGCGTTAGCGCCAGCCGCCCCCGTCCTAAGACTGTCTTAAACAAGATGTCGAAGACGGCGACGCCAAACAACTCCAGGATTTCCGCCGCCTGCTGCCGCGGCAGCAAACAGCCGCGCAGCGCCGCTTCATTCTCTTCCAGGGTAGCCGAAATGGCCCCCTCCACCACGGGCCATATTTCTTTCCAGACGACTTCTTCCGTAATCATGCCCACCATTGCCCCAGTCGAATAAGCCACGACTGAATTAACTCCCGGCCACTAACCACTCGCCACTCTCCACTCATCTCCCCCCTCACTTGCCAAACCGATCTTCACTGCGCGGACGGAAGATGAGTTTGATGGGCGTGCCGGGGAATGGGTAGGCGGCGCGGATCTGGTTTTCCAGATAGCGTTGGTAGCTAAAGTGTACCCACTCTGGTTTGTTGACGAAGAAGACAAAGGTGGGCGGGGCGACGGAAACCTGGGTGGCGTAGAAAAACTTGACGCGCAGGCCCGCCTTGCCGGGCGGCGCATGTTGGCTGACGGCTTCCCGCATCAATTTGTTGAGTTCGCCCGTGGGGATGCGCAGGGCGCGGCCCTCACTGACAGCGACTACCTGAGGGAGGATGCGGTTAATGCGCTGGCCTGTCAGTGCAGAGACGAAGAGGAAGGGGACGTAGGGCAGGAAGTTAAGCCCCTGGCGCAGGGTATCGGTGTATTCGTTGATGGTGTAGGTGTCTTTGGCGATAGCGTCCCATTTGTTGACGAGGACGATGACGCTAACGTTTTCTTCGGTGATCATGCCGGCAATGTGCGTATCCTGCGCCGTCAACCCTTCTACCGCGTCAATTAAGAGCAGCGCCACGTCGGCGCGGCGCAGCACGCGCAACGCCCGCAGCACGCTGTATTTTTCTACGCCAGGGTCAATTTTACCGCGTCGCCGGATGCCGGCTGTGTCAATCAGAGTGAAAGAACGCTCTTCCCAGGTGAAATGGGTGTCAATAGCGTCGCGGGTTGTGCCGGCAATCGGGCTGACAATGGCTCGTTCCTCGCCCAATATCTTATTGAGCAGCGTAGATTTACCCACGTTGGGCCGTCCCAACAAAGCCACCTTGATGGTATCGCCGGCTGCCTCCTCCTCCTCGTAAGGGGGCAGCGTCTCCACCACGGCGTCCAGCAAATCCCCCACGCCTGTACCATGCAGAGCGGATACGGGGAACACCTCGCCCACGCCTAATTCATAAAACTCGTAAGCGGTATCCCACAGTTTGGTAGATTCCAGCTTGTTGGCGGCGATGAACGTGGGCTTTTGCGAACGGCGCAGGATTTCGCCCACTTCGCGGTCGGCGGCAGTCAAGCCGCCCCGTCCATCCACCACCAGGATAACAGCGTCGGCAGTGGCAATAGCCATCTCTGCCTGCTGCCGGATCAAGGGCAAAAACTGCTCCGAATCTTCCGACAGAGGCTCGGTGTGCCAGCCTTCCAGCAGTTCAATGCCGCCCGTGTCCACTAACAGGAAGTCTGCGCCGCCCCATTCGGCGTCGGCGTACAGCCGGTCGCGGGTGGTGCCGGGCGTCTCGGAGACGACCGCCAACCGTTTGCCCACGATGCGATTAAATAACGTTGATTTGCCCACATTGGGCCGGCCCACCAGGGCGACTAAAGGTTTTATAGACATAGGTTATCGTGACTGTGGCGTAATCGCAGTGTTGCGCCTGGGCTGGCTGCCGGCAGCCAGCCTGCCGCCAGGGAACCAGGCGACAGCGGCGCGGCGGGATAGGTTGTGGGCAGCGGCGCTGCCGGCAAGACGCTGGTTGAGGTTATTTCGTTGGTGGTGGTCAACATCTCCGTAATGATGACCGTAATGTCTGGCGGCTGTATGGAACGGAGTTCCAGGTCATTGGCAAAGATACTGACAATTGGTTCCAGGGTATACGTGCCTATGTCCAGACCCACCAGGTCTAACGTTACCCGTACATCCTCTTCTACCAGCGAGTCTACCGTTTCCAAGGGACCATAGACAAACAGCCGCACCGTTTCGGTATCCAGGGTGGCGGTCAAGCCAGGGCCCAAGGCGCGTAGTTCGGGGGAGCGGGTGACCACGGAACTGGTCAGGATGGGTTCGATTTCGACGGTCACAAAAATTGGCTGCGGCTGGTCAAGCTGGATACCTGCCGGCAGGTTTAAGGTCACCTGCTGCGAAAACGTTTCCTTTAAGCCCGTAATGTCAATCGTCTCCGTTTCCAGACGGCTTAACAAACTGAGCTGCGTGGGGCGCGCCGTCACCAGGATGCTGTCCGGTTCAACCGTGACGTTGAGCAGCCGGTAGCCAGGCGCGGGCGTCCCCTGCCATTTGACGGTGATCGGTTTTTGGGCAAAGCCCTCCATTTCTTCGATGGGCACGGTCACCTGGACGACGTCGGCGCTTAAACTAAAGTTGGTCGTCCCGGCCACCGCCCCCTGTACATCATAAAAGAAAGGACGCGGCGACACCACAATGGTTTCGCGGGCGTCATCCAGGAAGACAGTCACCCTGGCTTCGCCCAGACTGTTAACGCGCGAAGCGGGGCCAGTGACCGTAATAGCCGCCGGTTCGACGACAGGCTGCAAGGTGCGGTGACCGCTAGCCACATTGCCGCGAATGTCCACGTTAACGGGTATGTCGCGGCTGATAATGCGCTCCAACTCCACGGTGACGGTGTCTGGCACCCAACTATCTACTTCTATCTGTTCCTTGTTGAGTTCAATCTGTACAGGTACTACGCTGGAGCCAAACGGCGCCTGCGCCAGGTCAACGAAAGCCAGAAAATCATTGGTAGACAGATCAGCCAATGCCGACGTGGGGCCTTGAGCCACCGCCTGCACGGACTGAGTGGAGATGGTCACCAGGCGACCATCGGCGGGTAAGCCGATGACCTGCACGGGAATTTGCCATAACTGCTGGTCAATTGGGTCAGCCTGGCGTACGGCAATGCCCCAGATCACAATGGCGGCAATCACCGACAGTAGCAGTGTGACGATATTGGAGACCAGGCTGCGCAAGATACGCATCATGAGGAACGTCCCGTGCCGGCAGGCGACCCTTTGCCCACGCGATTTTGCAGGAAGGCTTGCAGCATCATCTCCAGGCGGGAAGGGTCTTGCCGGATGATGCGGCCATTGTGGGCAATGGAAATATGGCCCGTTTCTTCAGACACAATGACAGCCACTGCGTCGCTAACTTCACTGATGCCCAGAGCGGCGCGATGGCGCAGCCCCAGCGACCGGTCGGTGAGGCTACTGGTGGAAAGCGGCATGACGCAGGCCGCGGCGGCAACGCGGTCGCCGCGAATGATGACGGCCCCGTCGTGCAGTTCGGTGTTTTTGTTAAAGATGGTTAACAGCAGTTCAGGCGACGGCATGGCTTGCAACAAGATGCCTGTGTCAATGTATTCTTGTAGACCGGTGTCGCGCTCAAACACGATGAGGGCGCCATGCCGCCGCTGCGACAGGCGCAGGCAGGCGTTAGCGACTGCCAGGACGAGAGGATTATCCTGGTGGCGGCGCAGCAGGCGGATATATTGGCCCGTACGCCCAAGTTGTTCCAGGGCGCGGCGAATTTCAGGATGGAAGATGACGGGGATGGCAAAGACCAACGCGGGCAGGGTGTTGCCGATGAGCCAGCGCAATGCCGGCAAATCTACCAACGTCAAAGCCACGGCAATCACCAGCCCAACCACGATCACGCCACGCAGAATCTGTACAGCGCGCGTGCCGCGAATGAGCATCAAGATGCCAAACAAGATGGCTGTGACCAGAGCAATGTCTATAAAGTCCAGCCAACTGAATTGTCTGATGAAGTAGTCTAAGTCTTGCACCACTCTTCATTTTGCAGCCGCCTGCCGGCAGGCAGGCGACCTGCCTGAGGGCGGCGTGACGCGGCTCTGGCATGGGCCAGAGTTACGGCTGCGCCAACTGCCGCAAGAGCTGAATATACATCGAAACGTTCGCCGGTTTCAGCTTGATGATTTTCTGGATTGTCACAATAGCCTGGTTCGTTTCGCCAGCTTCCAACTGCGCTTCGCCTAGCTTGTCTAACACGCTGATGGCGTCCTGGGTGCGTTTCTGCTGTAAGTAGAGACGGGCCAGCCGGTCTACCATTCCAGGATCGCGGGGATGCTGGCTAACCATATCCTGCAGAATGCCCAACAGCTTGCCGCCGCGACGGTTCTTAACCAGTTGGATCAGGTAGCGGTCCAACTCGTGCAGCGCGCTTTCTGACTGTTCCATTTTATAGTACAGGTCAATCAGCGTCATGGCGGTGCGTTCGTCTGCGGGGTCTGCCGCCCGCAGTTCTCGATAGGAAACCAACGCGCGCCGCCAATCCAACCGTTCCATGTCAATTTCGGCAATCGCCCGCAGCAGCCGGGCGCGCCAGTTGTTTTGGGCGGAGCCGCGTGGGGCCAGTTTCAGCGCTTCTTGATACGTCTCGCGGGCTTTGTCTACCTGGGCTAATTGATAGTAGGAGTTACCCATCGCCATGTAATGCGCCAGCGAGCGATCAATCTGCCCGTGCCGTTTCAGCATTTCGATCAACCGGGCGCGAATGGGCACATCCAACGGGTTAATTTCCACAACGCGCTCATAGGCGTTGAGCGCCCCGTTTACGTCGCCGCGGGCGCGGAATGTGTCGCCAATCGTCATGAATTTGGTGGAGGCGGCTTCCCGCCTGTCCTGCCGCGCCAACATTTCGCCTAGCTGCCAGTGTGCCGGCAAATAATAAGGCGACAACTGGATGGCGCGATAACTCTCCTCAATCGCCGTCGTGTACATGCCGCGCCGCGCATACTCCTGGCTCAAATAAAGCGACTCCAGCACCTGTTCTGAACCGGCGGTCAATATGTCGCCCAAAATCATGGTGCGGTCGCCGTAAGAGAGGGCGTCCAGCCGCGCCCGCGCCTCTTTAACCTTGTCTTCCCACCCTTTGTGGCTGAGAAACTCTACCAGGGCGTTGGCAAAAGCGGTAGCCTGTTCTGGCTCTCCTTTGGTGAGCAAACTGTCCGATAGATTCTCATACAACTCGATCAGGCGGTCAGCCTGGTTGTGCTGCACAGTGCCCAGGTCTACTATCTTCAAGACAGTGATGAAATGCTCCAGGGCTTTGTCAATGCGCCCACGGGCGCGATGGCACTCGCCCAAGGAGAAGTGGCTGGCAATGCGATACTCGCGGTCTTGCACCGCGATTTCAAACTGGCGGATGGCATCTTCAAAACGAAGCTTGTCCTGATAGAGCAGCCCCAGGTTAAAATGTACGGCGCTGTTGCTTAAGCCGCGATCCACAGCCTGTTCGTAACTGCTGATGGCTTCGTGTACCAGGCCGCGCGTCTGGTAATCTAGCGCCTGGCTCAACAGCGCGTCCCGTTCCAGGCGGCTGATGCCTTGATCGGTGTTCCAACTGGCGGCAGGTTCTTCTTCTTCAAAAAGCTCTTCCGCCAACTGCTCCATGGCCATGCGCCGCGCTTCTTGCACAGGCGTGGCAATTTCGCTGCCCCCAGGAGGCAAACCATTGCCGGCAGGTCGCCGCTGCTGGTTGTCGCGGGCAGGTGTGGATTTTTCGCTGCCTGTGGTTGCGGCGTCGGTCTCCACAAAGATTGATTCGCCATGTTTGAGCATCTCAATGGCGGTGAGTACGTCGGCGTGACGTGGGTCCAGCTTCAGGGCAGCCTGGCAGGTTTGCAGCGCCCTGGTTGTATCCCCCTGCGCTTGCAGCACGCGGGCGATAGCCAGGTATTCGCGAATAGCCGCCCGTACGTTTCCCTGTCGCTGGTATACGGTGGCCAGGCGTTGGTGACCAACCAGCAGATTTGGGTCTAACTGCACGGCTTTATGCCAGTTTTCCATAGCTTCATCCAGCAGGCGCTGCCGCAGTAGAACCTCGCCAACGGTCATGTACGTCTGCCCGGCTGCGGGGAACTGGTTGAGCCGTTCTTGCACATCGGCTACCTGCCGTAAATAGATGATGTCGCCCTGCGAATAGCGGGCAGCCAGCTTGTAGCTTTCCAGGGCGCGCGGCAGTTGCCCCATTTCAAAGCAAGCCATACCTAACCCGGCGTAGGGGGCCGGCTCCATGGGAAACTCGGCGATAGCCGCCTCAAATTCGCGCGCGGCGTCTTCCCAGCGTTGATCCCAGCTATAAGCATGGCCTTTGTTGAGCGCTTCTTCGTAGCGAGATCGGTTATTTGCCACGGGCATCCTCCAGAATGAGTTGAAGCGTGAGGTCACTGCTGTGCGGCGTTTTTGCCGCACAGTGGCAGGCGTTTACCTGGCCATCAGTTTAACTAAAATTGCTTTTTGGGCGTGCATCCGGTTTTCTGCCTGCGGAAACAGCACAGAATGAGGACCGTCGGCTACTTCGTCGGTGATCTCCTCGCCGCGATGTGCCGGCAGACAGTGCATCACCAGGCAGTCAGGGTGGGCGTGGTTCACTAGAGCCTGGTTAACCTGGTAGGGCGGAAAAACTTGCAGCCGCCGTTCGGTTTCCGCTTCCTGCCCCATGCTGGTCCACACATCCGTATAGATGACGTCGGCATCCGTGACGGCAGCAATGGGGTCTTCTATCGTTTCTACTTGTGTGTCCGCCACTCGCAACTGCCGCCCCAGCGCCAGGTCATCTGCCGTTAGCTGATAGCCAGGTGGGGAGGCGGCGACAAAGTGCATACCCATCCTGGCGGCGCCAAACATCAGGGAGCGGGCCACGTTGTTGCTGTCGCCAACGTAAGCCAGCCGGAGTCCGTCCAGGCGTCCCTTGACCTCCAGAATGGTAAACAGGTCGGATAACGCCTGGGCGGGATGATTATAGTCCGACAGACCATTAATCACAGGCACGCGGCTGTGCGCCGCTAACTGTAAAATGTGGTCGTGAGCAAAAACGCGGGCCATAATGCCGTCCACGTAACTAGACAAGACGCGAGCCACGTCGGGGATGCTTTCTCGCCCGCCCATTTTAATCTCAGTGGGAGAGAGGTAAAAGGCATAGCCGCCTAGATGTACCATGCCCATTTCAAAAGAGACGCGGGTGCGCAAAGACGGCTTTTGAAAGACGAGCGCCAGGCTCTTCCCTTTCAAAACAGGTTTATTGCCGCCGCTGCGCCATTCGTCTTTCAGTGAACGGGCCAGTTCTAGCAGTTCGGTTAGTTCGGCAGAGGTTAGATCGGCGAGGCTAAGGAAGTGTTTCAACTTTCAGGTTCTCCATCTTACGAAGGTAGAAGTTAGAAGGCAGAGG
>CAYQYJ010000161.1:0-8038 GCA_964421605.1 uncultured Ardenticatenaceae bacterium
ACGGCGTTGGCGTAGTCATCTGCCGCGTCGCCGACTGTATTTTCCCAGGCAACCGCACCGTCGCCGTTGAGTTTGAGCAGCCACAAATCGGTATCGCCGGCGCTAAAGGAGGATGTCCAGCCGGCAACAATAGCGCCACCGTCGCTCGTTTCCTGAATGGCGGTGGGGTTGTCCAGGCCAGGGCCGCTGAAGCGATATTGCCAGACCAGGCTGCCATCAGAGTTGAACTTTACTACCCAGGCGTCCCAGTCCATAAAACTGGCGGAGTAGGAATAACCCGCTGCCAGGTAGCCGTCATTGGCGGCGGCAATGGCGGCAGCGATGGTGTGGTCGTTGAGGCTGATGGTTTCTTGCCAGACGACGTTACCCCAGGCGTCTTGTTTGATTATCCAGGCGTTGGTACTGCCGGCCGTGAAGGAGGTACTGGCGCCGGCAAGCACCAGCCCGCCGTCCGTTGTTTTATCCAGGGCGTATAACTGTTCATCCCCGGCGCTACCCAAAGCCAGCGTCCATTCGCCGCTGGCGCTGGTCAGGGGCGGGTTGGTATGGGGGGGGAGAATGCCGGCATTGGCTGGCTGCCAAGTCGCCAGGAAAGTCCGCATCAGCAAGCTGATAATCAGGAAGCCGATCAATATGTGTTTGCCCTTCATCTTCTTCGTCCTTACCACACCACGCTATGCCCGGATGGGTTTTATGAATTGCTGCAGCCAACCAAAGGATACAGGGAAGATGCGGGGCAACGTGTGCAGCGCATCTTCCCTGTGAGTGAGAAGACCTTCTTTCAGCGGGCTTGTTCAGACCGATTGCTGAACAAACATGCTGGCAGAGGCAGCGGGTTATTCACCCGTTTGCAGTTCAAATAACTTTGGCAGCATGGTTTCTAGTTGTTCGCCGCTGGCATTGGCAGCAGGCGCGCCTGTGTCAACTAATTCCATGTCAGCGCAAATAATGCCGTTTTCGGCTGAAACCAATCCTGAGAAGAAGGCGACTGTGCCAAAGTGGGGAAACGGGAAGGAAACGGTGTTCTGATAGATGGTGTCCGCCGCGAAGGAAGTGCTCCACATGGGATACCAGTTCCCCATGACGTTGACAGAATTTTTCCAGACGACGTCTTGCGTGCCGGCATAGAGATCGAAGTCAAGCGCCACCTGTGACCCATCGTAACTGGCATTGAGGATCAGGTGGCAAGGCAGTGACAGGGTTTCATTTCGCCACCAGGCAATCTGATCGGTGGCTCCACTTCCTGTAGACAGGAGATCCATATCACCATCTCCTTCCATATCCACTCCGAAAACGGAATAGGGGGCATCCCAATTTGCCCGTATCACATACTTCGTCCAGGAGAGGCCGATCCCGTCTGTGTTTTCCCACCAGGCGACCTCATCGGCGTATAATCCGCCGCCAAAGACATCGGTATCCCCATCTCCATCTATGTCCGTCGCAAAAGCTGTGATGGCGCCATCAAAAGCGCCATCAATCAGGTGCTTACTCCAACTGTGACCAGCGCCGCCTACGTTTTCCCACCAGGCAATGTCATCGGCGGTGGCTGCTGCGCCGACTAAATCCAGGTCTCCATCGCCATCCATGTCGGCAGCCTGCGCGGACCACGCTTCGGAAAAATTGCCGTCCACAATGTATTGTGTCCAGCTTGTACCAATTCCATTCAGGTTTTCCCACCACCTGACGTCGTGCACGAAATCTGCCGTTCCATACACATCCTGGTCGCCATCTCCGTCAATGTCTGCGGCGCGCACCTGGGTGGCTCCTAAAAAGTCCTGAGCAATATTGCGCGATGTCCAGACCAGACCAGTACCATCTTCATTCTCCCACCAGTTGACACGGTCGTTGCCGCCCCAACCTGTGCCCAGCACATCAACATCTCCGTCGCCGTCAATATCGGCACCGTATACGGAAGTCGCCCCCACAAAATTGCCATCTATGGCGCGCCGCACCCAGGCCTGTCCCTGTCCATCAGCGTTTTCCCACCAGACGATATCATTGTCGAGTTCTATCGCCCCCAAAACGTCAGGGTCGCCGTCACTGTCTATGTCCGCCGTGCGAATATCGTAGGGATTGATGGCGGCAGTATCAATGACATGCTCTTCCCAGGTAAATCCATAGCCATCCATATTTTCCCACCAGGCAACGTCGTCAACGGTTACGGCTCCACCCACAATATCCAGGTCTCCATCGCCATCCATGTCAACGGGAACGGCGACGTGCGATCCATCAAATCCTGCCGCTACGGTATGTTCCGAGAAGGTTACGCTCACGTTGGGGGTGGCGCTGCCTGTGTGAAAGGTCACGGCGGCTACAGCAACGCAAAGAACTATGGCGATCAAAAGCGATTTCTTCATGTTCTGCCTCCTTTTGGCTGGTGTTGATCGTTGGCGTCAGGTCAGGCATAATGGTTCAGGTTCCAGTTGGTTTACCCGCTGACAGACAACGATAGGAAGAGTCCATGCGAACAAAAGGCCGTCGTCCAACTTTTATTGGCATGGCACGCGACATCTTCTTATATCGTATACCAGCGGGGACTGCCTGATAATGGGGTGAGTCTGTAGAGTTTTCAGGGCAAAAATGGGCGGTTTTGGACGGTTATGGCGTAATTGCTAGAAGAAACCACAATGCGTGACGCGATTCCTTCTGCCAGGTCCGTGCTGGCGGCATTTCAAAGTTATCAGGATGTGCCTGTTCTGGCCTCTTTGGAGTTAGCGCAGGGTTCTCTCGTTACCCGGTGTTTGCTTGAGGGAGATGCCGGCATGTATCCCGATGCGCGGGGATGGGCGTTGCGAGCCACGTTAGATTGGGCGCTGGAAAATCTGCGGATACATCATCAAAAATGGGCAAACCAGAGTTACGAGGTGCTTCACGCCCGGTACATTGAAGGCGTGTCGAATACGGAGTATGCCAATAGAACCAGCTTAACGGATAATGCTGCCCAGAAACGCCGCCAAAAAGCAGTTGAGCGAGTGGCCGAACTCTTGCAGCAGGAGTTAGAGTCAGTCATTGGTTTGGTAGATCGCAAGCAGCGAATGCTCAGGCTGCGTTATGACAATTGCAGCGGCGAGCAGAAGCTAATGCTGCATTTTCTGGGTGTTTTTCGCGGCGTTGTTGATATAGATACCATTTTCACCTGGGGTGAGAATTCAGCGCAGTATTCTCTGGACCATCTTCTAGCCATCAATCTATTGGTTCATGGTCGCGTGTTCACAGAAGTGAGGGTACACCCGGAAGTACGACCCTATCTGTTAAAGTTGATACTGCCTGGGGAGCGCAAAGAGTGGGAAAGAGCAGCGGCGGCTTTCCATCAACAGCGCGGAGATGTCCTGGAAGCGGTTTATCATTGGCAGATGGCTGGCTGCGCAGAGGCGGCGGCGGCGCTGCTGATTGCGCAGCGGCGGGAAGTGGGCCATGAAAACTTGCCTCTTGAGTCGCTGCGGGAGCGGCTGGCTGCTTTTCGATGGAGCGACCTGTCCCTGGACACCCGGGCGCAGCTAAATCTGTTGACCGGTAGAGCTGAAGAACTGGCGGGACACCTGGAAGCAGCGCTGCGGGCATATAGGGAGGCGTTGGCGGCAGTGGAGAATAGCGTTAAGGCCGAAGCTTACTATCGCCTGGGACGCGTCTATCGGCAGACTGACCTGGATGCGGCGCTGGCCCATTTTGGGCATGGCAAAAGGCTGCTGGCGGACACGACCCACCCTGACGAGTATGAGCTGTTAGCCAGGGTCTGCATCAGCGAAGCGTGGATTTTCATAGACCACCGTCCCGACGCGGCCGCAATCGAACAAAATCTGACGCTGGCGGAAAAGGCGCTGCCGCATTGCGCGGAAAAGGAAAGGACGATCCTCCTTTCTGACCTGTACAATGCCCGCGCCGCTGCTTTGCATACCTTTCGCCGCCAGCAAGCCGCGCCGTACCAGCAGAACTATATTGCGTATCGCTGGCAGGCCTGGCGTTATGCCCAGGAAGCGCGCGATCTGGTGCGCATGATGAATACGGGGCACAACCTGGGCATGGCTTATATGCGGCAGGGGCAGTATGCGGCGGCGCGCCCGCTGTTTCAGGAGAGTCATGAACTGGCTTCACAGTTAGGCAACCGGCGCATGGTGGCGGTCAATAATAAGGCGCTGGGGAACTGGTTTGTCTTGAGCGCATCGGATTACGGGCAGGCTGTTCCCTACCTGACGCGGGCGTATGCGGATTTGCGCGAGATGGAGAATCAGTTTCACCTGGCGACCGTTTGCTATGATCTGGCTGAGGCTTACGCCCTATTGGGCGAGGGGATGGCGGGGAAGTCTTATTACGAAGAGGGGATGCGCATTGCCGCGGCGTTGGGCAACGAGCCGCTGCAAAGCGCGTTGGCGGCGCTGGCGCAGCAGTGTCCCGAATTGACGCTGGCGCTAAACGACAGACAACAGCAGGCAGTGGGCTTTATGCGGGCCAACGGGGCAATCACCAATCAAGAATACCGGGATTTAACGGACGTCAGTCCGCGCACGGCGGCGCGGGATTTGAATGAGTTGGTGATGGCGGGGATTTGTGAACAGGTGGGGCAGGGGCGGACGACGCATTACCAGATGGCACACAAGCAAAGCAGTTGATGGATGACGCTATTCCACCGGCTGCCATTCGTGGTGGTTGCGGGCAGCTTCTTCGCCGCGGGTGTCCTGTCCCAGTGCGCGCCAGCGAAAGCGGGAACCGAAGGGGTTAGGCTTGCCTTCGACGGCGTCTGCGGTGAGGCCGCCCAGCAGGGGGGCAAATTTGAAGGCGTGCCCGCTGCCGCCGGCGGAGACGGTCAGGCCCGTGTAGCCGGGGTGACGGTCAATCCAAAAATGTTCGTCCAGCGTGTCGCAGTAGAGACAGACGCGGGTGTAGACAATGGGGGCTTCCGCCAGCATGGGCAGGGATTCGGTGAGGAAGGAGCGCAAGAACTGGATGTCTTCGTTGCTGACCTGGCGAGGGTCGCGGGCAGGGTGGATGCGGCGACCTACGCCGTGGTTGGCGATTTTGACCACGCGCGCCTGGGGATGCCAGGGGAAGCCATACCAGCCTGTCTGGCTGATGTCGGCGGCGAAGACGGCAAAGTTAGGGGGTTGGAAGAGGTCGGGTTTGGGCGCTTTCAGGTGGAAAACGGGTTGACCGACGGCGACCATGACGGGGGCCAGGTCGGGGACGAGTAAGGGCGTCCAGGCGCCGGCGGCGATGACGATGTGGTCGCCGAAAAAGGAAGCGCCCAGGGCCGTTTGCACGCCCGTGATGCGGCTGCCGTTGGCTAACAGGCGACTGGCGGCGGCGTTGGCGTGCAGGGAGACGCCACTGTCTTGAGCCAGGCGAAGCAGCGCTTCAACCACGCGCCCGCTTTCGGCGTAGCCTGCCTGGGGGTTCAGGTAACCGTCTACAAACACCCCTTCACGCCAGGCAGGAAACCGGGCGGCAATGTCCAGGGCATTCAGCCGCTCTGGCTGGTGACCACGCTTTTGCAGCATCTGGTAGCTTTCGTATTCGTAGCTGTGGGGGGACATGGGGGTGGTGTTGAGGAACAACATACCCACTTCGTGGTAGAGGGGTTCGGCAAAGAGGCTCTTATTCCAGGCCAGCCAACCCTGGCGGGCGGCTTCCCCCATGCGCATGTATAGTTCGTCTGCGCCGTAATCCATGCGCACAGCTTTGCTGATGTCGGTAGAGGCGGCAAGTTCATGGGGCAGGGGGCCGGGATCGAGCAACGCCACGCGATAACCGCGCTGGCGCAGTTCGATGGCGGCGGTCAGGCCAAAGATGCCCGCGCCGACGACAATGACTTCGTAGGCTGTGCCTGTCATACGGTTCTTTCCATCTTCCACTCATGCTGCAGCCTGCGTGGTTGAGCATAACAGGCGGCTGGCAGGTACTATTATGACGCACGCCCAAGAAAAGACAAACGTCAAACGGCTACAGGAATTTTTCGGCGTGGTGGCAGGCGACCCAGTGCGCCTGGTTGGCTGATCCCAGGTCGCGGGAGAGAGGGTCTGTTTGTTTGCATTCGGGGGTGGCGTGCCGGCATCTTGGATGAAAACGACACCCTGGCGGCGGCTGCGCGGGATTGGGCGTGGTTCCCTCCAGCAGCAGGCGCTGTCGTTCTTCCTCCTGGTCGGGGTCTGGCACAGGAATGGCGGACAGCAGCGCCTGGGTATAAGGGTGCAGCGGCTGTTCGTAGATGGCGTCTCGGTCGCCCATTTCCACAATGCGTCCCAGGTACATGATTGCCACGCGGTCGCTAATGGCACGGGTCAGGGCCAGGTCAGGGGCTATGAACAGGCACGCCATCCCCTGTTGGCGTTGCAGGTCGCCCAATAGCGCGATTATGTGCGCCTGAATAGACGCATCCAGCGCGGAAACGGGTTCGTCGGCGACGATGAAGCTGGGGTCTGTTGCCAGGACGCGGGCAATGCCAATGCGCTGCCGCTGCCCGCCAGAGAACTCATGCGGATAACGCCGGGCGAAGTACGGGTTCAGGCCGACCCGATGCAACAACTCCGCAACGCGCTTTTTACGCTGCGCGCTGTCTCCCCTATTGTGCACCTGCAACGGTTCGCTGAGAATCTGCCCTATGGTCATGCCTGGATTGAGGGCGGCGTATGGGTCGGGGAAGAGCATCTGCATCTGGGGGCGGATTTGCCGCGCCGCGCTGCTGCTCATGCTGGTCAGGCTTTGCCCGCTAAAGAGGATTTCGCCGCTGGTGGGTTTGGTCAGATTGAGCAACAGGCGGCCCAAGGTGGTCTTGCCGCAGCCGCTTTCGCCCACCAATGCCAACGTCTCGCCGCGACGAATGGTGAAGCTAACCCCGTCTACCGCCTGGACTACGCCTGCCTGCCGCCGCAGCGCGCCCTGGCGAATGGGGTAATGCTTTTTCAGGTTGCGTACTTCGATCAGGATGTCGTGATGATTGGTCTGGCTCATGCCTTTACTCCAATTGTACGGGGGCAAAGAGAATCAGGATTACGCAGATGACGCAGAGAAAGTTTGGGACATTTGTGTTATCTCAGGCGCGGCGGGCGGCGACGATTTCGGCCATGATGGACAGGGCGATCTCTTCGGGGGTTTGGGCGTTGATGTCCAGACCAATGGGGCCGCGAATGCGATTGATGAGGTGGGCGGGAATGCCGGCATCTGCCAACCGTTGTCTCCTTTTGGTCTGTGTGGCCTGGCTGCCTAACGCCCCCACGTAAAAAGCCGCGCTGGGCAAAACGATCTTTAGGGCCGGGTCATCAATCTTGGGATCATGCGTCAGCATGGCTACTGCCGTAGATTGGTTTAGCTTCACTTGGGATAGCGCCCTGTCCGGCCATGCCTGGATTAACTGATCGGCGTGCGGAAAGCGGGCGGCGCTGCCAAAGGCGCGGCGCGGGTCAATGACGATGGTGCGGTAGCCCAGGGCGCGCGCCATGTGCGTCAAGGCAATGGCAATATGCACGCCGCCGACCATAATCAGCGTAGGCAGGGGCAAAATCGCCTCCACGAACAGTTCGCACGGCTGCGGCTGCGTCAGAGAGAGGCGGCGGGAGCGTCCTTGCGCCAACGCCTGCTGCGCGGCAGGTAACGCCTGTTCGCGCAGCGCGGCGGGCAGATTGTCAAAGGCTACGCCGGCTGGGCCCCACACAACTTTTTGTCCCAGCCAGGCGGCGGGCCCGGCAATGACGGTAGCTGCTGCCAGCCCTTCATCTGCCAGCGTCAGGTTACGCAAGACGGCGTAGAGGGGCGGCGCCAGCGGCTCCACAAACACGCGAATGTTTCCGCCGCAAGCCAGACCCACGTCCCAAGCCGTTTCGTCGGTCACGCCAAATGTCAGCAACTGGGGCTGACCGCTTTCCAGGGTTTCCACGCCTGCGGCAAAAACAGCGCCCTCCACGCAGCCGCCGCTGACCGAACCAGCCATTTCCCCGGCTGGCGTCAGGGCCATCTTCGCCCCCACTTTGCGCGGCGCAGAACCCCACGTTTCAATCACTGTTGCCAGAGCCACCGGTTGGCCCTGCCAGCGGTCAATGTCTGCGATTAC
>CAYQYJ010000162.1:0-8036 GCA_964421605.1 uncultured Ardenticatenaceae bacterium
AAGTGGTCAAATTGGGCTGTTTTTTCATGCAAGCCATAGCGAAAGTACAACTGAGCCATGGTTAGCTGGTATTCGTCGGTAAACAAAATGCCGGCAACGGTATCAGGTTGCGTGCCTTTCATAGGTTATGTTTACTCCAATTCGTCTAAGAACGAAGCAGACGGGCTGCCCACATTCTTATAGCTTTCCCAGAACTTACCCCGCATGGCGAACATTTGTTGCCCCTGCGGAATTTGCCTCTATCATAGTATCATAGTTACGCACTGTAAACACCAAGTTCACTCAGATTCACCAAAGGAGACAACCCATGAAAAAGCTGTTCATTCTTCTGTCCCTCGCCATACTATTGGCTGCCTGTGGCAGCGGCGGCAGTACATCCGACCCTACTGAGGGCGGCGATGTTGCGCCCGGAGTAGAAATTGACCCCGATACAGGTCTGGTCATCAATCCCGACCTGGAGTACGCCCAAAGCGGCGAAGAGTTTATCGTAGATGGCATTGTCATGAGTCTTAATTTAACGCCCGTTACGGCTCCAGAATATCTCGTGCTGCCGTCTGATGGCACCTTGCGCTATCGTATCCTGGGGCAGCCGCTAGCTGAAACTTATTACGATGATGGCACGCTCGTGCCCGTGACCGCCTTTCAGAATGGGATTCATGTCCGAGCCACCACCAGATACGATTCGGACGTCGCGCCAGGCGGCAGATATGTTTCTACCAACATAACCGTGATGCAGGACAATTAAAAAGTCCCTGCCGTCAGCCCAAGCCCAACAAGAGATAGGGAGCACGCAGTTTGCCTCTATCTCTTCTGGCACCCAACTCGCTTCTTACCTGCGGCGGACGCGCAGGATAAAAGTCAGAATGCCAGCCAAAATCAAAACAGCCCCGCCATAAAGCAACCAGGATGAGCCGCCGCTAACGCTGTCAGGTTCCGTCAGAGGGGCAACGGTGGCGGTGGGCGAGGCAGTTGCCTCAACCATGGCTACCGTGGCGGTAGTCGTGAGCGAAGGAACTGCTGTCGCTGGGGCGCTGGTGGCTGTACCTGTCACTGTGGCTATTGGCGCAGCAGTAGCCGTCGCCGTAGCGGGGAGTGAGGTGGCTGTCGCTGGCGCGCGGGTTGGGGTGGCTGTGGGCACGGGAGGACAGATTGGATTGGGGGTAGGGTTCCACTGCGGCCCAGGCGTGGGCGTGCTGCCGGCAATCGGCGGGGAATCCAGCAACGGCGCGAAAGCAATATTGCCATGCACCACTACGGCTATATCGGCTACCCAACCAGGCGTACCGTCGGTTAACTGAATTTGCCACCAGGGGGCGTTGGCGCTGCGTCCCACAATGGGATGCACTTCAAAATAGACCATCTGGGTCAAAATCTCGTAATCCTGCCCTGGGCCCAGGCGCACGTTGACCAGAGACGACAGGGATTGGGCCGTGGGCGGCGCACAAGGCTCCGCCGTGGGCCAATACCCCCCTTCGGGCGTAGGCGCCAGCGCGAACGTCGTGGCTGTGGCCTCGGGCGTAGCGGCTACCGTGGGCGCAGGCGTCTCGTTCCCGCCAGGCGGCGACGTTGGCTGCGGTTGGCTGGTGGCAGTGGGTAGGGAGTCAGGGGTGGGCGTGCGCGTGGGAATGGTCTGATAGTTGGCGCTGGCATAGGTAGTCGGCAAGCCTGGCGATTCTATGACCAGAAGTAGTGGTAATCCGAACGCCCCCCAGATCAAAAGCTGAGTCAATATCCTTTTCACGCTTATCATATTGCCCTTTTGCCTCTACGGATGGTGTAGCAGGCAGTAAGCTGGTTATCTTACCGATATGTGACGGAAATGTCCAGATCGGTGGTTAATGACAGGTCAAAAGTGATTGTGGCGCCGTTTACCTGGGCGGCTGCCGGCATCGTGGAAACAATCTGCGCGCCTGCTGGCAAGGTGACCAACACCTGAACGGGTTGCGGGCGCGTGCCTGGCTGCTTCCGCCATTGCAAGCGGTATGTTTGCCCGCCGTCGGCAGTGGGGGTGGCTACTGCCGGCAGTTGGTACACATACTCCTGTGTAGCCGTCTCGCCTGGACGCAGCAACAAAAAATTGACAAAAGTGGTCAGGCCGCTGGAGTCTGAAATGGTCTGGACAACCCCATCCCAGGGGCGTTGGGTGACGAAGTTGGCTGCCGGCACTGGCTGGGAGGAAGCGGATTGTAGTTGGGCAGCCGCAGGCGCGTAAACCCGCACATAATTCCAATAGCAGTCGTTTACCAACTGCTCATACGTCGTGTCCGCCGTGTAAACGGTCTGGTGAATGCAGGCTTCGTCGCGTGGCGCGCCGCGATGGGTGTACGTAACGGCTAACGCCGCCTCCCCTGTTCCGGCTGGCGTCAAGGTCACGGCATAGTGAAAAGCCGTATCCACCAGCGCATTGACTTTGTTGAAGCCGAGATTGGTGTCTACCACCCACAGCGTATCCTGACCCGGCGCAGCGAACAGCCGCCCATCCCAACCCAACTCCGCCAGAATGGCAGCGACAGATGGGTCGCGCACATAAATGGACAGGTGCTTTGTCTCTACAGCCTGCATCAGCGTCCGCGCCAGGGTAACAAAATCAATTTCGCCTGGATTTTGTAATAGACGGGTCTGGATAGCCGCCGCCAACGGGCCCATAAAAGATTTACGCGACAGCATCCATTCGCGTAAGTTCTCTGTGTCTGGCGGCGGCGCCCAGGCTGTGCGAATCCAGTCCAACACCATGTCGCCGCTGACGGTAACAGCCAGGTCGGGTAGCGTGACGGGCCCCAAAGCGGTGAGCAGCATCTGTAAGAACTGTTGGTCGGTGGCAATCACGCCGTCCAAAGGGACGCCCTGACCGTAGGTGTACAGATCCATCATGGCCGTGGCGGACGTGGGGAAATCGGGCCAGAAATTGGCATCCCGAAACAGAAAAAGCTCCGAACCCATGAACTGGTAAAGAGGATCAGGGGGCCAATCGTATGGCTTGTTCGCCCAATCATCCACCAGATTGGCGTCGTCGAACTGGAGGGCGACGATTTGACCATTGTGCAAGGTCAGAAGGCCAACGCCGCTGATAAAGCCGCCCGTGGGGCGTAGTTCGTCTTCATTTTGGGCCACGATCAGGTAGGTGCGCGGCCCATTGCTGCCCAGAAGAGAAGGAAGAACCTGGCTGAGCCGCAAACCAGCCTGGGCTACAGGCAGCCACTCATCCAGTTGGGGGAAAAACTGGCGCAACTGCCAGGGCAGCGCTTCCCGATCCTCAATCTGGGCGTAGGCGGCAGCGACGCGGTCTACGTCGGCAGCAGCCTGGCCTAGCTCGGGCGCAGCCTGAACCAGGGTTTGGGTGAGCAGGCTAAGGGCTGCCCCATTGGCGTCTTGCAAACCCGATAGGCCGGGTTTGAGACCGCGAAAGGCGTAGGCGGCGGCGGAAGTGCCGGCATCTGCCATTTCCATCAACTGCGGCGCGGCTACCAGCGTCGGTCCCAGGCGCGGAACCCAACCTAAATAAGGCAGCAAGGGCATAAAAATGCGCGTTTCCTGTTGCAGCGTCAACACATCCCCCCGCACGCCCATGACTAGCGCCTCAGCCGCGTCGGCATCTAGCCCCGCCAGCCCACCCGCAGCTAACTGTCTGGCTTCAGCCTGCCTGGCTTGCAGCGAGGCGGCGGCCTGATAAATGCGCCACCCTTTGAGTCCCAGCCAGAGAAACAGCAGCAACAAACCCGCCACGATGAACAGGAGCGGTAACTTGCGTGAGCGGGAAGGCGGATCAGTCGGAGTCATAGTTCGTACAATCCAGCAAAGCTGCCGCGGCTGGAGCAACCACGCAAAACGAGCGCACCGTCTGGCTACGGAGCACAGACAGATCGTCATTGTCCAGGGGCGGCAGGTCAGGGTGTTGGCGGCTCAAGCGACGGCGATACCAGTCAAAGGCAAACAGGTTCGCATCCACAAGTATAACGTCGGCGCGTTGGCGCTCGACAGCCTGAAAATACCATAATGTAAATAGGCTCTCGTCGCCCATTGTCATCAGGACAGCGCGCGGCGGGGCGGCGGCAAGGGTTGGCTGCGCCGTCAGGCGCAGGTGGGGGGCATGGTGTAAGCTAATGCGGTCAAAGTTTAGCGCAAGCAAGGTGAGAGGCAAAATGAGGCACACCCGTCCCCACGAGGGCGGCGTAAATGCTAACAGAACACTTAGCAGCAACAAGCCAGGCAGAAAAAAAACGGCGGCGTCTACGGCAGCATAGGTCAAGGCGTACAAGCCATACAGAGTCGCGCTGCCCAACAGCGCCAGAGCCAGCCTGTCCCGGCGCTGCCACAGCCCCAGCAGCAGCAGCCCCCATCCCCACCAGGCAAACTGGCGCGCCAACGCCGCTAACCAGGGCGCCAGCCGCAGCCCAATCTGGTCAACGTGAGCCAGATTAGGCTGGTAAATGCGCCCGCTCACCAACCACCACCAACCCTGGAGGGTTGACGGGTCGCCCCAGACAACCGGGCTGTCTGGATGCAACCACCAGGGCAGCCAGACATAGGGCAGCAGGCCTAAAGTTAGACCCAACGCCAGCCGCAGCCAGCCGCGCGACGGCGTCAGCGCCAAAACCAGCGGCAGCAGCAGCAGCGAAGTTAGATGCGTGGTCAGAGCCAGCCCCAACAGCAAACCGCGCCAGGCAGGGGACCATCCAGCAACGACAGTCCACAATAAGGCGGCTACTGCCAACAGGTTCAAGCCATACACTTCCGTAATGAGCGCCTGCTGCCAGACCAACGGCGTCAAAGCAAAGGTCAAGCCAGCAGCCACAGGCGCGTATGGGTTATTCTCCCTGGTCAAGCGGGCTGCGGTGGCGGTGACCAGCGCCGCGGCGGCAGCCGTGCAAATAGCCGAGAAGAGGTTAAAACGGAACGCCACCGTGCCCAGCGGCAGGTAACTGAATAGTTTGCCCAGTACAAGGTAAGTGGGATAACCGGGAGGATGGGGAATGCCGCGCGTGACAGCAGCCGTAATCAATTCGCCGCCATCGCCGCCAAAGTAGGCGGAAGTCAGGTCGGGGGCCAGCGTCAGCAGGTAGACGCCCAAAGCTAACAAGCCCGTCGCCAGCGCCGCCCAAATAGTGAACCCGTTCGTAGTAACCACTTTAGTGGTTCGTACATAGGAAGATGGAGGCTGCATTTGCGCCAGGGAGTTACCGCGCGCCTTTGCCGCTAAGAACGGCGGGGATGGTTTTGAAAATGTAAGCCAGGTCGCGCCAGATGGAATAGTTGTCTATGTATTCCAACTCCAGGCGCACACGGGCATCTAACGACAGGTCGCCGCGCCCGTTCACCTGCATGGGCCCGCTGATGCCTGGCTTAACAGAGAGCCGCCGCCGGTGCCAATCGTTGTACAGAGCAACGATGCGGGCTTCTTCAGGTCGGGGACCGATCAGGCTCATTTCCCCTTTCAGCACATTCCAGAACTGGGGCAGTTCGTCCAGGCTCCAGCGGCGCAGCACGCGCCCCACGGGGGTTACACGGGGGTCATCAGGCAGCTTGAAGACCGGTTCGCTCAATTTTTCCAGGTCAATGAGTTGGTCGAGTTCAGCCTCGGCGTTTTGGCGCATGGAGCGGAACTTGTAGATGGTGAAGGGCTTACCCCCCTGTCCAATGCGCTCCTGCTTAAAAAGCACGGGACCAGGGGAGGTCAGTTTGATAGCCAGGGCAATGAATGGCGTTAATAGCATGAATGCCGCCAGACCGACCAGAGCGCCAACAAGGTCAAGGGTACGTTTCGCCAGGTAGGCAAAGCCGCCAATGGTGCTGGCTTGCCCGGTGACGCCCGGTTGGGGGCGGATAAGTCCCCAGGCATAGCCAAAACCGAGGGCGGCGGCGCGCACCGCCAACATAAAGGGAGAAATCAAGGCAATGGTACGGTCTTTGCGCCAGGCTTTGCCGGCAAAAGGTAAGGTGGTCAGCAAAAAAAGCGCCGTCGCCACAGCCAACGGCAGCGCTGCCCAGCGCGTCAACAGCGTGGCCCCTAATAAAGCCAGGATAGCGGCAATCAAGGCCATCTGCACCTTCATCACCTGGGGCGTATGGGAGTCACGCACGCCTCTTTCGGGGAAGCGGCGCACCACCTGCGCCTTCCAAAAGCCAATGATGAACTTTTTGCGGAAGTAGGCGATCAGGCTGGCGGCGTGGCGATGGTAAACGACCGCCTGGGGACAAAACACCATCTGGTAAGCGCGGGCTGCCAGACGAAAGGAAAGCTCCTGGTCTTCCAGATAAGGGAAGCCTTCGTCGAAGCCATCGTTTGCCAGCAATACGTCGCGGCGGTAGGCGGCAGAGTAGGTGTCAATGAAGTCAATGCGTTCCTGACCGCGCAGTAAGTCGTACTTGTCTTCATATTCGATCTGCACAAAACGGGCGGCTAATTCGCGCTGGCGGGTGGCGTAGACGCCTTTGGCGCCGGCGATGTCGGGATTGGCAAAGGGCGTAGTGAGTTGCGCCAGCCAGTCGGGGGCGGGGGCGCAGTCGGCGTCGGTGAAGCAAATGAGGTGTCCGTGGGCGGCGTGAATGCCGGCATTTCGCGCCGCCGCCGGTCGCCCCCGATCCTGCCGGATAACGCGCACGCCAGCCGCCGCCGCCACGTCAGCCGTTTCATCGGTAGAGCCATCGTCAACGACGATAATCTCCACCTGTGAAGCATCCATTGTCTGCTGCTTCAGGCTGTCCAGGCATTCGCCGAGGGTGCGCGCCGCATTGTGGGCGGGGACAACGACAGAAATCATACGCTTGGGGGAGGCAGTTCTGGCGCGGTAGGCAGGTAGAAATCAGCCACGCGCAAGGCAATCTCGTGCGGGGCGGGGATATTATCCAGATTGCAGAGCATAATAATGGTCAGGTCACGCTGTAAGAAGTGGACGTAACTGCTGGCGAAACCTTGAATGCCGCCGTTATGGCCGGCAAAGGGATGGTCATGGTGTTGCAACAGGAACCAGCCCAGACCATGCCTGTAACCGAACTCCTGCTCATTCCCCTGAACCGAGGGATGCGGCGTCAACATCTGGGCGTGCGTACGCAATGAAATGAGGGCGTGGCGGCGGACGGCGGCATCCCATTTAGCCAGGTCGGCGACGGTGGAGAGGAGAATGCCGGCAGAAAACGTCCCCGCCGTGCTGTAATACGGTTTGTTGTAGCGCTGGTCGTGGCGCAGCGTATAGCCAGCGGCGCGACGGGGAACGACAACTGCGTAATCGTTGGCGCGCGTGTCGTTCATCTGCAGCG
The DNA here is from genome assembly GCA_964421605.1 of uncultured Ardenticatenaceae bacterium. Lineage (GTDB taxonomy): Bacteria > Chloroflexota > Anaerolineae > Promineifilales > Promineifilaceae > JAGVTM01. The sequence goes on from CAYQYJ010000162.1 coordinate 7,255, forward strand.
GCGTGAATATCCACGCCTGCAAAAAATCGGCGTAAGATAAACCAGTGACGCGCTCCAGGATCAGACCCAGCAAGTAATAGCCCGTATTGTCATAGGCGCTGCGTTCGCCGGGGGCAAAGCGCAGCGGCTGGTCGCGCACCAGGTCTAATATTTCCTCACGGGAGAGGTCATGGCGCGTGGTTTCCCAATAGCGGGGCATGTCCGTGTACGGCTTGAGACCCGATTGGTGGGTCAAAATATGTTGCAGGGTGATGTCACGCCAGGCAGGCGGCAACTCTGCCAGATACTCCCCGACGGGGGCTTGCAGCGATAGCTGCCCAGACTCCACCAACATCATCACGCCCATAGCCGTAAATAGCTTGGTTACCGAGGCAATCTCGTAAACAGTATCCGCCGCAGCCGCGATCTCCCACTCCAGATTAGCCCAACCATAACCCGCCATCAAAACAGGTTGCCCCCGCTGCACCACTGCCAGCGACAACCCTGGAATGTGCAGGCGGCTCATCTCCTGACGTATGTAATCGTTGACCTGGTTGGTAGGCATATCAGTCTCAGCTTGGGTGTTGGCGGCGGCTCAGCTCAGGCGAACAAGAAGTAAAAAAATACGCCCATGATGTAGAAAAAGCCGGCGGTGGTGGAGGCAATGACCAGCCGTTCGGAGCGGGGCTTGTCGGCGCGGCGCAGGAAGCGGTGCAAAATTGCCGGCAAGGCAATCACCGCAATCGGCAAAATAAACAGCGGCAGCGTGCCGTTTAGCAAGAAAAACAAGGTGGTCAGAATCA
>CAYQYJ010000163.1:0-1502 GCA_964421605.1 uncultured Ardenticatenaceae bacterium
GCTCAGGTAGAGCGCAGGGTTTGTTCTAACTGCGCCAGGGAGATCAGGCGCGCGCCAGTTTGCTGGGCTTCTTGCTGCAAGGCGTCGCTGAATCCGGCGCGACCAAACAAGACGTATTGGGTCTGCCAGCCGGCGGCCACCTGGGGCATACGCTGGCTGCGCTGCTTCAGATCGGTGAGCAGGTGGCGCTCCAGGGGGACTCGGCCCCATTTGGCTTCGCCTATTAGCAGCCGCTTTTGGCGTGGGGCGGCGGCTACCACGTCCAACTGGACGCCTTTACCGCGATACGTGCGCCAGTAAGAGCCAACAACTTCGGGCGTAAAATCTAGCTGCCCGGTCAAGGCAGCGGCCCATACCCATTCACGACATAGCTCTTCAAAAACGTGTTCCCCCAAAAAGGGGCGCAGTTCGGCGTCTATCTTACTGGCGGCGGCGGCCTGATACCCCCGCTCAATGGCTCCAAGTTGGGGCACAATAAAGCGGTAGTAAAAGCGCAGAAAATGGTCGCGCACGAAATAGCGACCGCTCTTGCTGCGGGGGCTGGCCAGGACCGGTTCGCGTCGTTCGATGAATTCCAGTTCTTGCAGCACGTTCAGGTAGTGTCCCAGGGCTGTTTCCGGCAGCCCGGCCATTTTGGCAATATCGGACCATTGGTGGAAGCCAGAAGCGATGGCGGACAGCACGGATTCATACGTTTGCGGCTGGGATAACTGCTCGTAGAGAATGACGGCGGGATCGGACAGCATCATGCTGCCTGGTGCCAGGCAGTGGTCGCGCAGGGCGCTGACAAAATCGGGGGTGCGGGTGAAGAGTTCCAGGTATGCCGGCACGCCCCCCGTGACGCCGTAAATGGCTACCCGCTCATCCGCCCGCCTTTCTGGAAATAGTTCTTGCACGGCTCCATAAGGCAGCGGGCGCAGCCGCAGTTGGGCTGTAGCCCGACCGTACAGCGGCGCCTGGTAGGAGAACAGTTCACGCGCCATCATGCCCAGAAGGGAGCCTGTCAGAATGAGCTTAAGTTGGGGTATCTGCGAAAGGCGCTGATCCCAGACTTTTTGAAAGAGGCTGCCGATAGCCGGCTCATTGCGCAGCAGATAGGTGAATTCATCCAGCACGATTAGCTGCGGCTGTGGGTTTAAGGCGACGATGTCGGCCAGGTGATGCAGCGCCTGCTCCCAACCAGAAAAAGCAAAATCCCCGGTGGGCGGCCCCGCCAGGCGCGGGTCATGGCGCAGGATGGCTTGAGAAAAATCACGTAGTTGATAAGCCTCGTTGTGCGTCGTCGCCACCCAGTAAAAGGGGTGCACCTCTGGACGCTGTTCCAGGAAATGGGTGAGCAGGCGCGTTTTGCCAATGCGGCGACGCCCGTAGAGAATAAGCAGACCAGCGGAGGCTGACTGCAAGAAGGCCATTAGCGTCTGCAATTCCCGATGTCGCCCAACAAATTCTAACATAGTTTCGCGTCAATGTTGATTATAATTGATTATATTATAATAGTCTTT
>CAYQYJ010000163.1:1602-7993 GCA_964421605.1 uncultured Ardenticatenaceae bacterium
CTAACATAGTTTCGCGTCAATGTTGATTATAATTGATTATATTATAATAGTCTTTTACATTATAATCAACAACCAACTATGCTAACCCAAAGGGAAATCAGGTCAGAATCGCGCCATGCAAAAAGTAGAGTTTGCTGCACCACTATGATAAAATGGATCGTATCATATATGGACAGGAATTGAGATGTTGAGTGGAAATATTGCCGTTATCTATGAAAAAGGGGTGTTACGACCACTATTCCCTTTAAACTTGCCAGAGCGCACGCAGCTCGAGATTCGCATTGTGCAACCAGGGGAGGATGTCGGCACAGATGCAGAAAGGGCATATTGGGTGCTATTACAGGCAGGGCTGATACAGCCTTTATCTTCGACAGCTATTGAAATGGTTTCAGAGAGCGAACGGCTTCGCGCTGCCGATGTGTACGGGCAGGCTGGGCCATTGTCTGACTTAGTTATTGCAGAACGTGATAACGCATGACCGCTCTATCTGCCGACAAACGGCTGATTGGCGTTGCTGTAGCTGAAGGATTGACCGGCGACAATCCCAATGACCATTCATAGAGAGACAGGTCGAGCCGTCAGGACTCGGCGAAGACGCGGGCGGTGAAGGTGTAGAGGGCGGCCTGGGCGAGGGGGAAGTTGGGGGGCAGACCCGCTTTGTAGTAGAGGTTAGCCAGGAAGGTGTCCACGTCCCAGCCGCGATGGACGGGGACTTCGGGCAGGAGCAGTCCTTGCCGTTCGCCGGCGCGAATGAGCAGACCATGCTTGCCGATTTCAATCTGGCTCAGGTCGGTGACGCGGCGCGGGGGAGAGAGAACAGAGATTTCCAGGCGGATTTGCTCTAGTTCGGACAGGGTGAGGGGAGGAAAACGGGGGTCATCAGTGGCGGCGCTGACGGCTACCTGGGGAACAACAGCGGCGAGGGGGCGGTCTGCCGGCATATGCCCAATACAACCACGTAAAGGTTCCTCATGATTATGCCGGGCGCGCCGCCACAGGGTGACGAAGACGCCCGCCCGCCGCGCCAGTTCGGGGTCGCCGGTGAGCGCCGCCGGACGTCGTTGGCGGGAGAGATGGGCGGCAATGGCGGCGCGGGCGGCAGCCAACAGCGCCTGCTGCCGCGCTTCTGTCAGGTCAGGGGGAACGTAGCGCCACATCATCACCGCCCCATAACCCACCACGCGGTCGCTCTCGTCGGGAACCGCCTGGGCAGACGTGGCGTAGCCGAGGACGGTGGTGGTGTCTGCGCCCAAGCCGCGGGCCACTTGCAGCGCCACCTGGATGGGGCCCTGCCCGCAGGCGGCGGTCGCCAGATGCGGGATGCCCGCTTTTTCTACCTGGCGCATAGTCTGGCGCACCAGCGCCGCGTCGCCCGTTTCCAGGGCGGACAACGTGGCGCGGTCCGCTTTGATAGCCGCCTTTTGCGTCGCGTAGTGGGAGAGGTCGGACGAGGCGATAATCACGGCGCGGCGCTGGCCCAGGTGCGCCAGCAGCGCCTCGACAAGGGCGTTGACGGTGTGGCGGTCGCGCTGCCCCATGAGGATGGGGACGACGGCGCAGCCGGGGCAGGCGCGCTGCAAGAAGGGAAGCTGCATTTCAATGGGGTGCTCGCCCGCGTGGGCGGCGGGGTCAAAGGTGATGCGGAAGCTGGCGGACACGAGCGCCTGAGCCAGTTCTTCATCTACGGGCACGACGCCTAACGGCGTGGCAAAGCCGCCTCGGGCCCAGACGGAAATGGGGTGGGAGACGGGGGGATGGTGATCGGCGGCGATAATGACGGCTACGTCATAAGGAATGCCGGCCATTTGCTTGAAGGCGCGGGCGGCGGTGGCCCCGGAATAGGCGTAGCCGGCATGGGGCGCAATCAACCCCAGGGGCGCGCCATCTACGGGGTTGACGGCGTCTAGCAGGCGGTCAACCAGGCAAGCCAGGTCATCCGGGTCGTCAGGATACCAGGAACCGGCGGCGGCGGGAGGGCGAAGGAGGTCGGGGGACTGAATGAAAGTTTTAGCCACGAATTTCACGAATGATACGAATTTTTTTCTGCGTTCTCCGCGCCTCCGCGTGAAACTGTTTTTGAAGGATGGGCGGGTTGCCAACCCGCCCTACGGAGTTGGCTATTCTCGGAGGAGGATGGGCAGGAACTGTTTGGTGTCCAGGTTTTGGGTGGTCAGGGACCACAATTCCAGGCCAGTGTAGCCGTCGTCGGCGATGAAGAAAAGCTGGCCGTAAACGCCGGTCAGGTAGAGCGGGTTGGCGCTGCCGGCATTATTGATGTCTCCTAAACGCAGGGTTGTGCCGGCATCGCCGTCGCTGCGCCACAACTCGAATCCAGTCACGCCGTCATCCGCGGTGAAGTAGAGGCGGTCGTTTAACAAGGTGAGATGCTGCGGGCTGCTGTCGCCGTTGGGGTTCAACTCCACCAGCAGGGTTGTGCCCGCTTCTGTGCCGTCGCTGCGCCATAGCTCGCGCCCATGGCCGGCATCCGTAGCCACAAAGTACAGGGCGTCTTGCCAGGGCGTATACCAGCCGGGGCTGCTGGCGGCGCCAGGGTAGATGTCTTTGACCATCGTGGTTCCGGCTGCCGTGCCGTCGCTGCGCCACAGTTCGCGCCCGTGGCTGAAGTCGTCGGCGTCAAAGTAGATGATGCCGTTGAACGCAGTCATGAAGGAGGGGTAGGCGTCGTCGCTGCCGGGGGCGATGTCTTTCACCAGGGTTGTGCCCGCCCCCGAACCGTCGCTACGCCATAGTTCCTTGCCGTGGGCGGCGTCGCGGGCGCTGAAGTAAAGGACGCCTGGCTGCCGCTCGCCGCCATGTACGTAGGTCAGATTGGTGGGGGAGGCGTCCTGGCTGCCGGCATAAATGTCCTTCACCATAAACGTGCCCGCCAGGCTGCCATCGGTGCGCCACAGTTCCACGCCGCGCGACCCATCGTCGGCGCTGAAGTAGAGGACGTTGTCGGCAGGCGTCAGGTAGCCGATTTGGGGGTAGGTGGGGGCGAAGTCGGTCAGCCGCCAGGTGCCGGCAGGCGTGCCGTCGCTGCGCCATAACTCCTGCTCGTGACTGTTGTCGGTGGCAATAAAGAAGAGCAGCCCGCCCGTCACCGTCAACTGCTGTGGATGGGAGGAGCCGGCGGGATTGATGTCCTTAAACAGGGTTGTGCCCGCCTCCGTGCCATCGCTGCGCCAGAGTTCCTGATCGAAGTTGTCGCCGGTGGCGCTGAAGTAAAGCCAATCCTGGAAGACGGTCAGATAGCTGGGGAAGCCATCGGACAGGCTGATGTCTTTGACCTGGAGCGTGCCGGCATCTGTGCCATCGCTGCGCCACAGTTCATACCCGTCCGGGCCCCTGGCAGAGAAGAAGACCTGGTCGTCATAAGGGGTCAGGTAGGTGGGGGCGCTGGACAGGGTGACGGTATTGATGTCCCTGACCAGGGCGGTGTTAGCCGCGTCGCCGCCGCTGCGCCATAGCTCCACGCCATGCTGGCCGTCGTTGGCGCTAAAAGCCAGGGCGTCGTTGAAGGCGGTCAGGTTGGTAGAGATGGACGTGGCGCTGCCAGGGTAAATATCCTGCACCAGCAGCGTGCCCGCTTCCGTGCCATCGCTGCGCCATAGTTCGTTCCCCAGGTCTGGAGTGTAGGCGGAAAAGAAAAGATAGCCGCCCACGTAGGTCAGGTAGGAAGGCGAGGCGGGGCCGTTGGGGTTGATCTCTTTGACCTGGAATGTGCCGGCATCGGTGCCATCGCTGCGCCACAGTTCGGCGTTGGTGTCCGCGTTGCTGGCGCTAAAATAGAGCAGGTCATCCACGGCGGTCAGGTAGAAAGGCAGCCCATCTCCGCCTGGATAAATGTCTTTGACCAGCAGCGTGCCGGCATCTGTGCCGTCGCTGCGCCACAACTCCCGCCCGTGAGTCGCGTCGGTGGCGCTAAAGAACAGATAGTCGCCAGCCACAGCCAGGAACAGGGGCACACTGCCGCCGCCTGGGTTGATGTCTTTGACGCGCACGGTGCCGGCATCTGTGCCGTCGCTGCGCCACAACTCCGTATCATTGCCATTGTCGGTAGCGGAGAAGTAAACGCCGGCCTGGCCGGCGGCGCCTTGATACGCTGTCAGATAGCCGGGGTAGGCGGGGCCAGCCGTGTTGATCTCTTTGACCAGGCTGGTGCCGCTCTCTGTGCCGTCGCTGCGCCATAGCTCATAGCCGTGTACGCCATCGTCGGCGCTAAAGTAGAGCACAGGCGGCTGCCCGCCGTCGCCAGCCAACAGCGTAAGTTGGCCGGGGCCTGGGGTCAAGCCGTCTGGACTGATGTCTTTGACCAGGGCTGTGCCGCTCACCGCGCCGTCGCTGCGCCACAGTTCAGAGCCATGCACGCCATCGTCGGCGCGGAAGTAGAAACCGTCGCCGGTGGGCGTGATTTCCGCCGGATGGCTGTCGGCGCTGCCCGGATTGAGGTCCATAAAGAGGGTTGTGCCGGCTGCCGTGCCGTCGCTGCGCCATAGTTCGCGCCCGTGGCTGCCATCCGCGGCGATGAAGTAGAGAAGCGTTGGCTGACCCTCGCCGCCGGCTACGGCTGTCAACATTTCGGGGTCGCTGCCGGCAGCGCCTGGATAGATGTCCTGCAGCAGATACGTGCCCGCTTCCGTGCCGTCGCTGCGCCATAGCTCCAGACCGCTGTGGCCGTCGTTGGCGGCGAAATAGAGAATACCTTCCACGACAACCATTTCTGCGGGCCAGGCGTCGCTGGTATCCTGGTCAATATCTTTGACGAGATAGGGGATTTCTTGCAGATAGTTGGGGCGCGCCGCGGCGGAGCTGGAGAGGAAACACACCAGACCCAGACAGATGGCGATCCCGATCCACCCTGTTTTGCGTAAGCCAGACATGGGCCACATCCTTTGCTCGGTTGCGGGGAGTGGCTGAGGTGGGGCTGGCGACAACGGCTGCTCCACGAGCAGCACCACGTCCCCGAAACGTTCGGTGAGGGCTGATCAGCGTTGCTCCTGGCTTTCAGGAGGCTCATTACCTATATTGTACCAGAATTGGCAGGCATTTGCGCAACGCATACAAGCGTTTCCCCAACGCACACAAGCGTTTGCCCAACGCACGTCCGACATCGAATTGTCATTCCGAGGTCTTCCGAGGAATCCCTACCACTTGTGCAGGGGAGGGATTCCTCGCTGCGAAGACTCCGCTCGGAATGACAGGTCAATACTGAAAAGGGGCGTATTGCATACGCCCCTACGGGGGCGGGTCAATCGCTGTCCAGGTCTTTGAGGATGTCGCGCAGTTCCCGTTCCCACAGGTCGTCCAGCGGGAAAAAGGGCATCTCTTCGTATGCTTCGTCCAACTGCGCCAGGTATTCGCGCACTTTGAGTTGGGGCAGGGTGCGTTCTAATTCGCTGATTTTGGCTTCCATGGCCGCCAGCAGCCGCTGGCTCTTGTGCTCCAGGTCCGCCAGGTCTAGCTCCATCTGGAACATGTGGTTGCAGCGGCGCAGGATGTCCAGCCATGCTTTGTAATCGTTCTCGATGCGCATACTCTGGGGGAGGTTTTCCGATTGGGAGAAGTCGTAGGCGGGCACAAAAGCGTAAAAGCCTATCAGTTCAATGTTATCAGGCTCGGCGCGGTCAGCCAGGTACGTGCCTACGGAGGAGCCGCCTTCGTAATTGGAGAAGTTAACGGCGTAGTTGTTGAGTTCTTCTTGCAGATAGCGCAGGCTGTAAATGACGGAAATAAAGCGGTCGCGGTCAAAGGGCACGGTGCCATAGACGCCGCCCAGGGTGACGATGCGCCTGACAGCCAGCGTTTTGACGGCGTCGAGAAAAGCGGCGGCGTATCGTTCCATATTCAGGTGGGGTTCGTCCCCCAGGAAGATGAGCAAGCCCTTGTCGGGATTGCCGGCATAGTAAAACTCATTCTTGGGCCGCGTGAACGCCCGGCGATACCCTTGTTCCAGCTTTACTTCGGGTCGTAAAAAGTGGTGCATGCCCGGAATCTGGAACAGGTAAAAGCTATCGTCTTGAATTTCGCCAACCAGGCGCGCCCCCAGGTGGTCAATCAGGTACTGCGGCAGCCCGGAGGAGATCGAGCCAGCGTCAGCCCACTGCCGCCAGCCGGCGATCAGGTAAAGTTCTTTGGTCGCCGGTTTTTCATGCCATACAACTAATTCATGGGTCATTGCTACACATCCTCAGCGAGCCAGACGCCCGCGCTGCCCAAACGTTCGTTACACTTCTTTCTTATTGTACACGGCTGGCGCACAAAAAGTTAGGGCAGGCGGCTGTCCGCCGCGCCATAGTCGCCTTTTCACCCAACCGGACTTATAATCAAGGAGGCAGGCGCAAATTCTGCGCCGCGCCGCGCCGTTCGGCGGAGACGTTTGGCAAGCTCA
>CAYQYJ010000164.1:0-7989 GCA_964421605.1 uncultured Ardenticatenaceae bacterium
GAATTTGTCGGAATCTGGCGTATTTGCCGCAATTTTGTTTGATTTTGCAGAGAACGGGCTTTGTAAGCAAGGCCCGATAGCGATCTAGAAATAGCCCAGGTTGCTGCTATTGGCGAAAACCAGTCAAAACATGCCATTTCGAGCTGTCTTCCATTCAAGTATTGTTTTGTTGATGTGGGGAAGAGATGACAAAAGTCTGCCAGACTTTTGTCATCTTGTCTGTCAGCGAAAGTCTGGCGTACCTGGGGTGTGGATTTCGTTGACGGGGCTGCGCCGGGTATGTTACAATGTTTCTGTGATATTTTTCACAGGCACGTCCCGTTAGTTTGACATAAGCCCATCGTTGTGCCCACGTCTGGGGCGGGGTCTTCCCGTCCTGGATGCCAGTATGCCCCGCAGCCAGGAGGTAATTATGATTGAGCCTGTTTATTGTCCCTTTTGCGCCATTTTGAATGGGGAGGAGCCGGGGAATTTTGTTGCCAGAGATGAGGAGAACCAATTTGCCCTGTTGGAAAGCATCCACCCCGAGGGCACGGTGCATTGGATGGCGCTGCCGTTTGAGCATATTGAAAGTACGGAAGCTTTGCAGAAGGCGGATCCGGAGCGGTTTATTGATCTGGTGAAGTTTGCGATCAAGGAGACGAAAGCGCATCGCGGCGAGTATCCTTACCTGACGCAAGGGTATACGATTAAGATGCACTTTGGCTCTTATGAGACGATTCCGCACGCGAAGCTGCATGTGTTGTCGGTGGAGTGAAAGTAGAAGGAAGAAGGGAGAAGGGAGAAGGAAGAAATAAGAAGGGAGAAGGGGGGCGGGGCTAAAGGTTGAGAAGGGGCAGCCAATGACTGCTGCTGTCGTTTTGACAACTGCCACCCTTTCGTCTAAAATCCCAGGCGGGATGGGGGACAAAACATAAAGTTTTCCTTTAAGAATGAGGGTTTCCAAATCAGATGAAAGAGTATCAAACTGGACAAATTCGCAATATTGCCCTGGTTTCGCACAATGGCGCCGGCAAGACCACGTTGGTGGAGCGCCTGTTGTTTGACACGGGGGTGACGACGCGCATGGGCAGCGTGCAGAACGGTTCGGCGGCGATGGACTTTGAAGAAGAGGAAATTGCGCGCAACAGTTCTATTGCCACGGCTATCGCGCCCATTGAATGGGACGGCGTTAAGTTGAACCTGTTGGATACGCCTGGCTTTGCCGATTTTGTGGGCGAAGTTAACAGCGCTTTGCGCGTGAGCGAAAGCGTTCTCGTGCTGGTGGAGGCGGTGGCAGGCGTGGAGGTGGGGACGGAATTGGTGTTTAAGAACGCCGCCGACCAAAATTTGCCGCGCATGGTGCTGATTAACAAGATGGATCGGGAAAATGTGCGCACCGAGCGGGTGTGGAACAGTTTGAATGAAAACCTCGAGGCGAACTTTGTCAAATTGCAGCTTCCGATTGGCGAGGGGCCTGGCTTCAAAGGGGTGGTTGACCTGTTGAGCATGAAGGCGTATGTGGGCAACGCGGAAGGGCCTATTCCGGCGGATATGGCTGAAGAGGCTGAGGAAGCGCGGATGGCGTTGGTGGAGGCAGCAGCGGAGGGAGATGACGCCCTGATTGAGAAGTATCTGGAAGGGGAGGAGTTGACGGTTGAAGAGATGGTGCGGGGCATTAAGGAGACAATGGCACAGAACCTGATGACGCCTGTGTGCTTTGCCGCGCCGCAAGAGGGGATTGCGGTGAAGCCGCTGGTGGATTTGTTGGTGAAGTTGATGCCGGCGCCGAACGAGAACGAGGCTGCGTTTACGGCGAAGAAAGGGGAGAGCCAGGAGGTAAAGTATCCGGTGAGCGATAAGTCGCCGCTGGCGGCTTTCGTTTTTAAGACGCGGGAAGACGCTTATGGCAAGATGAGTTACCTGCGTATTTTTGGCGGGGTGTTGGAGTCTGATTCGCGCGTGTGGCACGCGAACGGACAGGCAGAAGTGCGGGTAGGTACGTTGAATGTGCTGCGGGGGAAAGAGGGAATTAATGTGACGCGCCTGCACAGCGGGGATATTGGCATGGTGGTGAAGCTGGGGGATGCCGGCACAAACGACACTCTTTGCGGCAGCCGGGCCGAATCCCTTATCCTGCTGCCTGTGCCCCAACCCAATCCTATTTCTTCCATAGCCATTCATCCCGTTTCGCAATCGGACGTAGCCAAGCTGTCTACCTCCCTCAACCGCCTGGTGGCGGAAGACCCTACTTTGCATTGGGCCACAGAACGAGCCACCAGGGAGACGATCCTTTCGGGCATGGGCGTGACCCATCTGGACATTGCGGTGAAGAAAATGCAGTCCAAGTTTGGCGTCAATCTGACGACGTCAGTGCCGAAAATACCGTATCGGGAGACGATCACGGGCACGAACTCCGCCGAATATACGCACAAAAAGCAAACAGGGGGCGCGGGTCAATATGCTCGTGTCTTTCTGCGCGTTGAGTCTTTGTCGGATGATGATGATTTTGTATTCACCTCTGAGATCTTCGGTGGGTCTGTTTCCGCGCCATTTGTGACGGCGACGGAGAAGGGATGCCGGCAGGCGTTGGATGCGGGCCCACTGGCGGGTTATCCGGTGGTGGGCGTGAAAGCGGTCATCTATGATGGCAAGGAGCATCCGGTAGACTCTAAGGAAATCGCTTTTCAGATTGCGGGGCGGGAAGGGTTCAAGAAAGCGGCGTTGGGCGCGGGGCCGGTGTTGTTGGAGCCTATTTACGAGTTGGAAGTGAGCGTGCCGGCAGATAACATGGGCGACATCATGGGCGACTTGAACTCTCGCCGCGCCCGCGTGTTGGGTATGGACCAGGCCGGGACGAAAAGCGTGGTGAAGGCGGAAGTGCCGCTGGCGGAAGTGCAAACCTACGCCGCTGATCTGCGTTCGATGACGCAGGGGCGCGGGGTGTTCTCTATGAAGTTTTTGCGCTACGGGCGCATTCCGGCGCACATCCAGCAGCAAATTGTCGAGGCGCACCGCAAGGAAGTTCAAGAACAGGGGTAAGCAGACCTGCACTCGTTACCACAAAAGCCCCAGGCGTCAACGAGTCTGTGGCTTTTTATTTACTTACTCGGCATTGGTGAAAATCGCATTTTTAACAAAAAAAAGGCGATTTTCGCCAGAGTCGAGTTCATTAGAGAAGTTGAACTTCTACTGGAGCGAACTAATGGAAGTGACAATCTCTTTTCCGACTAAACAGTTTGTGGCTGAATCTCCTGACCGGGTGGCGGCCAAGATACGATTATATGCCGCCCTGGGACTGTATCAATCCGGTGAATTGTCTATCGGTGCGGCATGTGAACTGGCGGGCGTCAACCGCTATCAATTTCTCGATCTAATGCAACGGGAAGGGGTTTATTTGCGAACCCAGACGCCAGATGAGTTAGGAGCCGAATTTCAACAACTGGCGAATGTGTGATGCTGATCATTGCCGATAGCTCCGCTCTAGTGGCTCTGGCTACGTGTTCTGCTCTGGACATCTTGGTCAGCCTGTATGAAACAGTCAAAGTGCCCCAGTCTGTTTATGACGAAATAGCGTCGCCCTACAAACCACACGGGATGGCGCTGGCAAATTTTCTCCAAGGGCGGATTGTGCGGGTGGATACCAGACAGTTTGTTTTGTCCGCGGGTGGATTGGGACAGGGAGAAATTGAAGCGATGGCCCTTTATAAGTTGCTTGGAGCCGATTTGCTACTCATTGATGACCGGCGCGCCCGGTTAGTTGCCGAAGCGAACCAGATTCAATGTATTGGCACGTTGGGGGTGCTGTTACAGGCTAAACGGAAAGGTTTGGTGGGTGAGATCAGTTCCTATATCAATGCGTTAAGTGCCTCGCCTCTGCATTACCAAGAGGCGTTATTGCAGAAAGTGTTACAGCTTGCCGGTGAGTGACACGGTTCAATAGTTCGCCAAAATTAAGTTACTTACTGCCAAGATGCAAAGAACGCAAAGGAAATTGGGGTGTATTTCAGTTTGAGGGCAGACCTGGCAGGTTTGCCAAATCTGCCAGGTCACCGTAATGGGAGGGTTTTACCAGAGGAGGGGAAGTTGTTTGAGGCCGCGAAAGAGAACGCCTGAGCGCCAGGTCAGATTAGCGGGGGAGGGCAGGCGGATGTCGGGGAAGCGTTGGAGCAGGGTCTGCAGGGCAATTTGCCCTTCCAGCCGGGCCAGGGGCGCGCCCAGGCAGTAGTGAATGCCTAAGCCAAAAGCCAGATGGCGATTGTCGGCGCGCTGCAAATCGCACATGTCTGGCTGGTCAAAGTGCGCCGGGTCGCGGTTGGCGGAAGCCAGCACGACGCGGACGACGTCGCCGCGTTGGATGCGATGCCCCTGAAGGAGGACGTCTTCGCGCGCCCAGCGGGTGGTGGATGTTTCTACGGGCCCGTCAAAGCGGAGTAGTTCATCCATGGCGGCGTCCAGGATGGCAGGGTTGGCTTGCAGCAACGCCCGCTGGTCGGGGTGGGTCAGGAGGGTGTATGTGCCGTTGCCAATCAAGTTGACGGTGGTTTCGTGCCCGGTGACGAGCAGCAGCACGACCATGCTGGAGAGTTCGGTATCAGTCAGGCGGTCGCCAGCTTGCTCTGCCTGTACCAGGGCGGAGATCAGGTCGTCTTGGGGCTGCGCTCGTCGCGCGGCAAACAGGGCGCTGAGGTAATCCACTAACGCTTTGATGCGTTGTTTGCGCTGGCTGTAGCTGATGCCGTGGCTGCCGGCAGCAATGATGGCCTGGGACCAGAAGCGCATTTGTTCATGGTCGGCGGCGGGAATGCCCAGCAGTTCGGTAATGACGCGCAGGGGCAGGGGGAAGGCATAGGCTTCGATGAGCTCCATTTGCCGTTGGGCAGCCACGTTGTCCAGCAAGGCGTCGGCAATGGCCTGTACGCGCGGGGCCATTTGTTCCACGCGGCGGGGGGTGAACGCCTGGCTGACCAGGGCGCGCAGGCGGGTGTGGTCGGGGGGATCGGCAAAGAGCATGTTGCGGTTGATGAGCTGCAGCAGGTTGTTGGCGTGGGGGGCGTGGGGCCAGTGGGATGCCGGCAGGGCGTTAAAGATGTTCTTGACAAACCGCTCATCCTTGAGGACGGCGGCTACGTCTTCATACCGCGTGATGTACCAGATGGCGATGCCGTTGGGAGCCACGTGGCGGTAGATGGGGGCGTGCTGCCGCATGTGGGCAAAGGTGGGGAAGGGGTCGCGCTTGAAGGCGGGACTGAATAGATCGTAGGTGGGTAGATAACGAACGTCCATAGACAGCTCACTAAATCCTGACAAACAGGATACAATTATGTCGTATGACTTTGAAGCCCGATTGGACGGTAAGCGCTTTTTTCGGTAACAAGGTCTGACGATTTTGGTGGTGGTACATTGGATGATGCAAGAGAAGCGCGTAACAGGAGAGTCAAAGGTGACGTTAGAGATTAGAGACCCAGAAGCAGATAATCTGGCACGGGAGCTAGCCCGTACTACCGGCGAAACCATTCCTCAAGCCGTTGTCAACGCCCTACGCGAACGACTGGCACGGGAGAAAGCACGGCAAAACCGACCGCAAGCATTGGCGGAAATGCTGATGCGCATTGGCCAGGCGTGCGCTGCGCTGCCTCTATTGGACACGCGGACAGCCGATGAAATCATGGGTTATGATGAACGAGGAGTTGCTGCCTAATGGTGCTGGATACATCAGCCCTCATAGTGATACTCACTGCAGAACCAGAGGCAAATACTTTTGCTGCTGTCATTGCCACGGCGGCTACGCGCCTGTTATCGGCGGCCTCTCTATTGGAAACGGCAATTATCATTGAAGCCCGCTATGGGCCGGCTGGGGGCCAAAAGCTAGACGAATTGATCCGCGTTGCGCAAGTCCAGGTTGAACCGGTCACTGTAGAGCAAGTAACATCTGCTCGTCTGGCATACCGTGTGTACGGCAAAGGCCGCCATCCAGCCGGTCTGAACTATGGAGACTGTTTTGCCTATGCGTTGGCTAAAATCAGCGGCGAACCGCTGCTGTTTAAGGGCAATGATTTTGGTCAGACCGATATTGAGACTGTTTTGTTGCTGTGATTTTTCGGAGGAAATTTTCATGGGTTCGGAGGCGGGGGGTCGTCAAGTTTTTGCAGTAGTAAATGCCCATGCTGTACGACCTGGCCCAGCCAGCCGGGGGGGATGACGGTGGTGGCGTCGTACTGGAGAAGGATGGCGGGGCCGGCGAAGGTGTCGCCAGAGCGGAGGCGGGCGCGGTCGAGGAGGGGGGTCAGGGTGGGCGCGCCAGGGCGGAACCAGACTTGTTTGCGACCCAGGCGCGTCTCCTGGTGGGTTTGGTCGTTGGCGGGGGCGTGCCAGGTGGGTGGAGGGGCGGCAGCGATGGCGGATAGACGAATGGTGACGATTTCGGCGGCGGCGTCTGGCTGGCTGTAGCCGTATCGCTGTTGGTGCGCCTGGTGAAAGGCGACGGCTAATGCGCGCAGGTCAGTCAGGTCAGCGGGAGCGGGTACGCTGAGCTCGTGGGACTGCCCCACGTAGCGCATGTCCAGGCGGCACGGCAAGGTAAGCTGGTCGGGAGGGTATCCGGCGGCGCTCATGTCCGCCAGGGCGCGGCGGGCCAGGTCGGCGTGGGCAGCGACCAGGAGGGCTGCCTGGTTGGCGGCGGTCAGGTTGAGCATGATGGTTTGGGAGTAGTCTCTGGTGGGGGCAGCGACGAGCATTCCCAGAGCAGAGAGGACGCCGGGGAATGCCGGCACTAACACCCGAGGAATCTGTAAACTGTGCGCCAGGTCGCAGGCGTGCAGGGGGCCTGCGCCGCCAAAAGCTACCAGCGTGAAATGGCGCGGATCGTAGCCTCGTTCCACAGAAATGCGGCGGATGGCGCGCTCCATGGTGGCGTTGGCGACTTGCAGCACGCCCCAGGCAGCCGCCTGGACAGAGGGGGTGCGCATGGCGACCGCCAGGCGTTGCAGCGCCTGCCGCGCCAGGTCTTCGCGCAGGCGCATGGCGCCGCCCAGAAAGTGGGCGGCGTCCAGCCGGCCCAAAACGAGATTGGCGTCTGTGGTGGTGGCGGTTAAGGCTTGTTGTTCCTGGGTTGCTGCTTCATAGCCGTAACAGGCGGGGCCAGGTACGGCACCAGCGCTTTGGGGACCGACGTGCAGCGCCCCACCGGCGTCTACGTAAGCCAGACTGCCGCCGCCGGCGCCGACGGTGTGGATGTCTATGATGGGCAGGCGCAGGGGCATGTTGGCGATTTCGCCTTGCGTGGTGGTGGGCAGCCGGCCGGGGCAAAGGGCAACGTCGGTGCTGGTTCCGCCCATATCAAAGGTGATGATGTCGGATAGACCGGCCTGCGCAGCCACAAAACGCGCGCCCACCACGCCGCCAGCGGGGCCGGACAGGACGGTGCGGGCAGCCTGGGCTGCGGCTACTTCCGCAGGAATGACGCCGCCGTTGCTTTGCATGATGGTCAGGGGGCGAGGGTGGACGCCGGCTGCCAGACGCTGCAAGTAGCGGCTCATCAGGGGGGCGACGTAGGCGTTGATGACAGCAGCGCTGGTGCGTTCGTATTCGCGGTATTCGGGGAGGATATCGCTGGAAAGGGAGACGTTGGCAATGTGCGACAGGCGACGCTGGATGATCTGACCGATGGCCTGTTCGTGGTCAGGGCGGAGGAAGGAAAATAGGAGGCAGACGGCGACGGCTTCTATCTGGTCAGCGGCTAGCTGGGCCAGCAGCGGCTCCAGGGCTTCTAAGTCTAGCGGCTGCAGTATGTCGCCCGCGGCGCTGACGCGCTCGGCGACGGTGAAACGCCAGCGGCGAGGCACGAGGGGTTCTGGTTTTTGGGGGGTGAGGGCGTACAGGTCGGGGCGGTTTTGACGGCCAATAGCCAGCACGTCGGCAAAGCCAGCGGTGGTGATGAGGGCGGTGCGGGCGCCGCGGCGTTCCAGGAGGGCGTTGGTGGCGACGGTGCTGCCGTGGATGATGCCGGCA
>CAYQYJ010000165.1:0-7971 GCA_964421605.1 uncultured Ardenticatenaceae bacterium
AAAATTAGAGAGGGGCTGTCATGTGATGCCAGGTGGTTGCCTGTTCGTAGGCGTAAGCGGCATTCAAAATGGTCATTTCCTGCAAAGTATCGCCCATTAACTGCAACCCGATGGGCAGTCCTTGCTCATCAAAGCCGCAAGGCACTGACAGGCCGCAACTGGCGCTTAGATTAAGCGGCAGCGTTAAAATGTCCGCCAGGTACATGCTCAGGGGATCATCCACTCTTTCGCCGATCTTGAAGGCTGTCGTGGGGCTGGTGGGGGCAGCGATGACGTCCACGCGCTCAAAGGCTGTCTGGAAATCCTGCTTGATCAGGGATCGCACCTTCAATGCCCGCCCGTAGTAGGCTTCATAATATCCGGCGCTCAAGGCATACGTGCCCAACATGATGCGTCGTTTGGCTTCCGCGCCAAACTGGCTGCGCGTTTGCTTCAAGGTGTCAATGACATTGGCTCCCTGAAGGCGGGGCCCAAAGCGGACGCCATCGTAGCGGGCCAGGTTGGCGCTGGCTTCGGCGGGGGCGATCAGATAATATGCCGGCAGCGCATACTTCGTGTGCGGCAGACTCACAGGTATCACTTCCGCTCCTAGCGCCGCCAGTTTATCAATAGCCGCTGACACCGCCGCGGCCACAGCCGGCTGCAAGCCAGCGCCAAAATATTCTTGCGGCACGCCTACGCGCAAGCCACGAATATCGCCTGTCAGACCGGCTTCGTAGTTGGGGACAGGCGCGTTAATGGCGGTGCTGTCGCGGGGGTCGTAGCCCGCCGTCACCTGGAAGATGGCGGCACAGTCGGCTACAGTGCGCCCAAACATAGATACCTGGTCCAGCGAAGAAGCGTAAGCAATCACGCCCCAGCGGGAGAGGCGCCCATACGTGGGGCGCAGCCCTACCAGATTGCACAACGCCGCCGGCTGGCGCACGCTGCCGCCTGTGTCTGTGCCCAAAGCGGCGTAAGCCATGCGTCCGGCGACGGCGGCGGCGCTGCCGCCGCTGCTGCCGCCAGGCACGCGCGTCAAATCCCATGGGTTGTGCGTCGTGAAATAGGCGGAATTTTCCGTGGAGGAGCCCATGGCGAACTCATCCGTATTGGTTTTGCCCATGATGACCGCGCCCGCTTTTTTGAGCTGCTGTATCACAAAGGCGTCGTAAGGAGGGATATAACCTGCCAGAATCCGGCTGCCGGCAGTTGTTTCTATTCCTTCCGTGCAAATAACGTCCTTCACCGCCACGGGGATGCCTAACAAGGGCGTGTCTTCCCCTTGCTGGCGGCGCGCGTCTGCGGCTATGGCCTGTTCCAGCGCCATCTCATCGGCGATGGTCAGGTAGCTTTGCACCTGGTTGTCCACAGCCACAATGCGGTCCAGAATGGCCTGCGTGACAGCCACACTGGTGGTATGCCCCTGGCGCAGCGCCTGACGCAGTTCAGTGAGGGAGAGAGAAATTAAATCCATGCGAGGATAGGAGTGAGTGGGTAGGGGGGCGTGAAGGCGAAAAAGCAGTGGAGGCAGCGGTTCATTCGTCTAAGACTGCCTGAATCTTAAACTGGTTATCAGCCTGGTCAGGCGCATTGAACAAAACGTCGGCTAAGGTCATGGAGGGTTCTATGACGTCATCCCGCAGGACGTTGTGCTGCACCACAGCGTGCGTGGTGGGCACAATATCCGTCAAATCCAGTTCGCTGATCTGCGCCACATAATCCAATACGTCGGAAAGCTGCCCCTGATATTGTGTTTTTTCGGCTGCCGTCAACTGCAGCCGCGCCAGATTGGCAATTTTTTCCACGTCAGCCAGGGTTAGAGACATAATCAACCTATACAGGCGAGTGAATGGACACCGTTTCGCTGGCGTCTGTGGTCATTTCATCGGCGTCACTCCCCGCTAACTGGTCGTAGTAATCTTCTTCGCGCCAGAAGTTGTCGGGTGAGGTGAGGCGGTCAATATAGAGGACGCCGTCCAGGTGGTCAATTTCATGCTGGAAGATGCGGGCGCTCCAGCCATTAATGCGTAGTTTTATTTTCTTGCCATGCCTATCCTGCGCTTTGACGCGCACGGACTCGTAGCGCGTGACTTCGCCCACAAAGCCAGGGATGGACAGGCAGCCCTCAATACCATCCACGACGGTGCTGGAGGCCCACACAATTTCGGGGTTAATGATGACGAATAGCTCGCGCGAGTTTTTAAGCTCGTTGCCGGCATCGTCTACTTTAGGCAGCGTCTCAATCACCGCCAGGCGCAGGGAGCGCCCGACTTGCGGCGCAGCCAGCCCCACGCCATGAACGGCGCGCATGGTTTCAATCATGTCGTCAATGAGGGTTTGCAGTTCAGCGTCAAAACGAACCACAGGTTTCGTCTTTTGCCGCAGGACAGGATCGGGTGGCGTGACAATATTTAAGACAGTCATAGATGGTAATTATACTGACAAACGTTCAGGCGTGCGCGTGGGTTTTGCCGGCAGCGCCGCCGGATAGCCAAAATCGGACACACATGGGTCATGGCTGCGGCTGATCGGGCGTCAGGTCTGGCGCGACGTCCGTCGCCGCGATGGGTTGGTTGGGGCGGGTACGGTTGGGGATGCGCTGCTGCTCGACCGCCTGTTGGTAGACATCCAGGAGTACGGCATATTCTTTGCGCCGCTGTTCCCCTTCCCGCCGCCGTTGCTGCTGCCGAAACTGTTCCCGCCGCCGAAAAATGTCGCTCTGTATCCGGTTGGGGTCCACAACATTTTCAAAGACGATGTTGGCGTTACTGCCGGCAGTTTCAACATGCACAGACCCATACCGAAATAGCGTCGCCCAGATGTTGGGTCTGTCGGCTCTGATGTTTTGGATTTCGCTGAGCTGCGCCTGTTTGCGTGATTCGCCAAAACCAAAAGGTCTCCGGTCAATGTCAATGACGTATCGCTCAGTCAGTTGAAAGGTGTCGTTGCGCCAATCTTCAAAACGCCACACCAGCCAGGCAAAGTCAAACAACAGCACGCCGCATAACACAGCCCATACCACAGCCGTTTGCGCCAGCCAGAAGCCGCCCGATGTGAAGACGATGAGGATAGTAAGCGGCATCCATATCTGGCGCAGCAGCACGAAGAAATGTTTTCGATAGGTGATCACGCCCCCTTCCTCCAGGCGGGAAGTGAAGGAGCCCCGTATTCGTCGCCAGAGGCTTTTCTGCGGAATCGCTGGCGCAGGCGGCGGCGTGGGGGTAGTCTCTTCTTCTGTTTCTTCTGTTTCCTCTGTTTCCTCTTCCTCAGCTACTTCGCGGTAGGGCTGCGGCACCTGGAAATGTTTTTCCACGGCTGTGCGCATGGTCGCCTGTTCCCGTCCCGCGTCCAGCATCTGTACCTGTTGTCGCACCTGGCTAATCGTTTGCGTGACCACCGAGGGTTCGTCAATGAAGCTGAAGTAAATCGCACCCTGTTGGGCGGCAGTGGTGACGCGGGCTGTGCCGACGCGCAACAAATTCGACAACAACGATGGCTTGTCTATTTCAACGCTCTGCACCTGATCAATCGGCGTCTTATTGATATTGGCGCTGAAAGTGCGCAGGCTGAACTCATGGTGAATCAGGTGCCGGTTGGTGATTACGAAGTAATCGTTGCTCCAATCCAGATAGCGGATACCAACGACCACCAGAGCGCCAATGAATAATATGCCAAAAATTAGTTCCGTAGCCAGCGACATCAGGAGTTCGGCGCGGGGGACAATAAAGACGGCGAACAGGACGACCAGGAGCAAGAGCAGCAGCGTGGGCCAAAAAATATTCCAATAGAGTATCCAGCGCGAGCGGTGCGCCTGATACAAGATGAGTTCGTCAGGCGATATCTTAATAGAGCGAAACTTCCTGGCGGGGGCTACGACGCGGCTTTGCTGCGCCTCCTGCCAGGCTGATTCCGACAGACCTGAGCGCCGTTCCCCTTCCAGTTCTGGTTCACTGGGTGTGAGCTTATCCAGCACCTGGGGATTTTTCTCCAGGAAGGCCAGGAAATCATTACTCATAATGATCATCAAGCGGCTGGAACCAACCGTTTTAACGGTTGCCGGGTAGGTGTGCGCGGTAAATAACCAGGTGTCGTCGAAGTAGTCGCCTGGCAGATAATTTTTTTGCCACAGCGGGTTGCCCTGATCATCCAGCGCGTACGCTTCTAACCGTCCCGTGCGCACGATGTACAGGCGGTCGGCTACATCCCGTTGGTAGACAACCACGGCGCGTTCGGGGTATTCATATTCGCGCGTAATAGCCGCCAGGGACTCGAGTTCGTCCTCGTCCATGCCGGCAAAAAGCGTTATCTGGGCTAAAAACTCAGCTTTTGCGGTCACTTCCACCTTCCTGCGCCACATTTTAA
This sequence comes from uncultured Ardenticatenaceae bacterium, assembly GCA_964421605.1. Classification (GTDB taxonomy): domain Bacteria; phylum Chloroflexota; class Anaerolineae; order Promineifilales; family Promineifilaceae; genus JAGVTM01. The sequence continues at coordinate 4,345 of CAYQYJ010000165.1, forward strand.
CATAAGATAACTGCACAGAAAAGCAGGCATAGAAACGTCATGTTTTTTGCTCCCCCTTCTTTCCTGAGGTATTATCCTCTGGCAGGGGAGTCCCGCGGCAGACCGTTCACGAGGCTGATTGACATGCTGCTTACTCTTCTCTTTAATCTGCTTTCCCTGTTTTATGTCTATCGCGGCCTGCGTCTGGCTTATGACATCTGGCGCGATCGGGAGCGTTTGGGCGCAGAACCCTTAACCCACGAGCAGAAGCGCGTGGTGGAAGAAGCTGCGTTCTTCCTGGCGATTCCGCCGGGCGTGGCTGTGCATGAGTTGGGGCATGCGGTGGCTGTTTGGCTGTTTGGCGGGGAGGTGGTGGAGTTTGGTTACCGTGTCTTTTGGGGCTTTGTGCTGCCGCGGGGAACATTCACGCTGGCGCAAGAATGGTGGATTTCGGTAGCGGGCACCATTGGCACGCTGCTATATGGTCTGGCCCTGTGGGGGTGGGCGCGCTCGCGTCGCGCCAGTTCGCTGCGCTTTTTTGGGCTGCGGGCGCTGCGGCTGCATATCTTTTACGCCTTGATCTACTATCCAGTCTTCTCAGCCATGGGGTTGTTTGGGGATTGGGTGACCATCTACAACTTTCGGGCGACGCCGTTGTTGAGCGGCGTGACGGCAGTGATACATGCCGGCATTCTCCTCTTCTACTGGCAACTAAGCCGGCGCGGCTTCTTCGAAATGCCCGCCCCAGATACGCTGCCTATGCAAGAAAATCTGCGCCGGCTGCAAAGCGAAGCCCAGGCTAACCCGCAGGACCTTGCCATACAACTCCGGCTGGTCCAGACTCTCATGCAGATGGGCGCGCCGCAGCAGGCAGCCCGCGTCCTGGATGACCTTTTGCAGCAGCATCCCCATTTTGCCCCAGGTTGGCTGGAGCAGGCGGTGCTGCAAGCGCAAGGCAAGCGCACTATCCCCCGCCGCGCGGCAGACAGCGCCGAAAAAGCCCTGCGCCTGGGGCTGCCAGACGCCGCTGGTGTGCGACGGGCGCACCATTTGCTGGGCGCGCGTTATCTGGACATGGGCAAACTACCTGAAGCCGCGCGCCACCTGGATCAGGCTATTGCCGCGTTGGAGAGCAACTCAGGGCTGGAACCCGCCCCCCATTTTCACCGCCTTTACCAGATGCGCGCCGTAGCGCGGCGGCAGCTTGGGCAGCACCAGGCAGCGTATCAGGACATTGAGACAGCCATCCGCCAGGCAAAGCTGTTGGGCGAGGCGCAAACAGTCGAAAATTATGCTCAACTGCGGCAGGCGATAGCGCAAAATGCCGGCATTACACCGGATAGCCGCATTTGATGACTTTTGTAATTGACAGCCCCTCCGCTTTATTGGCAGAATATCATGAGTGTTTGCGTCCCCAATATTCATAGGGGACGCACAATCAACATAGACAGGTGTCTATCACTCGATAGGAGAAGAGATATGAAGCGCAATGTTTTACGCCCGCTCACTCTCCTGCTCGTTCTGGGACTGATTCTGGTGGCCTGTGGGCAGCCAGAACCAGAGGAAGTAACCATCACGGACTTCACCGGGCAGGAACAGGCCATTACCATCCCAACTACCGAAAGGGGCAAAACCAACGTGGCCTTTGTTTACGTTGGTCCCATTGGCGACGGCGGTTGGACGTATGCCCATAACCAGGGCCGCGAATACCTGGAGCAAAATGGCAACGACGTTCACACCGCCTATCTGGAAAGCGTGCCCGAAGGCGCGGACGCCGAGCGCGTCATTCGCGCTCTGGCGCGCCAGGGTTTCGACGTGATCTTCACCACCTCCTTTGGCTACATGGATCCCACGGCTACGGTAGCCGAAGAGTTCCCCGATACAGCCTTCATCCACATTTCCGGCCAGAAGAAGAACGATACCAACTTCGGTAACGTTTTTGGGGCTATGGAAGAGATGAAATATCTGGCGGGCATGATTGCCGGGGCGCGCGCCAAAGAAGATGGTTCCAACCGCGTGGGCATCATCGCCCCCTGGCCCATTGCCGAAGTTATCCGTCTATCCAACGCCGCGGCGCTGGGTATGCGCCGCACCTGCCCCGAATGCACCATGGACATTCGCTGGATTTTCACCTGGTTTGATCCCGTCAAAGAGCGGGACGCCGCCGAATCGCTGCTGGATGCTGGCGCGACCGTTATCATCACGGGCGCGGATACGCCTGGGCCAGTTCAGGCTGCCGCCGATCGTAATTTGACGGGCATTGCCTATGACTCCGACAACGCCTGCGCCGGCCTGGAAGCTAACTGCCTCACTGTGCCTTATTGGAACTGGGGCCCGTTGTATATAGAACTGGTGGACAGCATCGTGGCCGGCACGTGGCAGCCCGAAGATTGGTATGGCTCCACGGCGGATGGGCTGTTGGGCGTCTATGGCTTTATGGAAGGGCAGACGCCCTACCCCAGCGTCCCCGCCAGCGTCATCCCCGAAGTACAGGCGGTGCTGGCGCAGATGCAGGCTGGCGAGTTTGACCGCTTTGACATCTTCACGGGGCCCATCAACGACAATCAGGGCAACCTGATTGTGCCCGATGGCGTCAGCCTGACCCAGTCTGACCTGGAAGGATTGGCGCAAGGGTATATGGATGCCTTTGGTATTATGGGGCGTCCAGCCTGCACTATTTGCATGAACTTCCTGGTGGAAGGGTTTGATCCTGCGGCTGATATTCCGCCGCTAGAGTAAAAGCAAAAGAAACCGTTTTTTTTATGGGGCAGGCACAAAGGTAACACCCCAGTAAATCGTGACGATCTCTTTAACCGCCTATCGTTCCCCCAAAGCGGACAAAAAGGGTATCGGCGCCGGGCAATTTTGGGCGCAGACGCGCCCAAAATTGCCCATAAAAATGGGTGTCAGCCCCGCCGCAGGCGGGGCTGACACCCACCACGATTCAGTGCAGCGCTACCGGCGCAAAAACCTGCTAAAAAAACCGGTTTCTGCTGTGAAGAGGTCGCTCATGAACGCTGAAGCTCCCCCTGTGGCGCAAATGACGGGCATTGTCAAGCGGTTTCCAGGCGTGTTGGCGAACGACCGTGTGGACCTGGTGGTACAACAGGGGGAGATTCACGCCCTTTTGGGCGAGAACGGCGCCGGTAAGAGCACGCTCATGAATATGTTGAGCGGGCTGTATCGGCCTGATGCGGGCGAAATCCGTATCAATGGCCGGCTGATGCAGTTTGGCTCGCCGCGGGATGCGATTAATGCCGGCATTGGCATGGTACACCAGCACTTCATGCTTGTTCCCACCCAGACCGTCGCCGAAAACCTCATCCTGGGCCGTCCCTACCCGCGTTTTCTGCTCAACCATGACCACCTGAACCAGGAAATCGCCGCCCTTTCCCGCCAGTTTGGGTTGGCGGTGGAGCCTTCCGCCAAAATCTGGCAGCTTTCCGTAGGCGAGCAGCAGCGCGTCGAAGTGCTGAAAATGCTCTACCACGGGGCTAAAATCTTGATTATGGACGAGCCTACCGCCGTTCTCACGCCGCAGGAAGTGGTAGACCTGTTCCATACCCTGCGCCAGATGGCTGCCAGCGGCCATACCATCATCTTTATCAGCCACAAGCTGGACGAAGTGATGGCTATTGCCGACCGCGT
>CAYQYJ010000166.1:0-2523 GCA_964421605.1 uncultured Ardenticatenaceae bacterium
ACCAGGACAAAACAGCGTTTTGTCCCACGATAGGAGAAGTGATGAGCAAGGTAGCCATTATGTCCGACACGCATGACAATATCGCCGGGTTGAAAAGGGCGCTGGCGCAAATTCAGGAAAGCGGGGCAGAGTTGCTGCTGCACTGCGGCGACTTATGCGCCCCGTTTATGATCAAACACCTGGCTGAAGGGTTTGCGGGCCCGATTCAGATTGTCTTTGGCAACAACGATGGGGATGGACGGCTGCTGCAGACGGTTGCCGGCAATTATTCCCACGTCACCCTGAACGGCATCTACACCGAACTCAGCTTTGGCGGACGCCGCATTGCCATGATCCATTATCCCGAACCTGCCCGCCGTATCGCCCAATCGGGACAGTTTGACCTGGTCTGCTATGGACACAACCATCTGCAAAACTGTGAGCAAATAGGCGACTGTTTTCTGGTCAATCCGGGCGAGATATTGGGCATGTACAATGCGCCCAGTTGGGGCTTGTATGACTGCGCCAGCCACCAGTTCAAGTTCAAACCCTTGACCCCCACCACCTGACAGCCACTATAGGCGCCCATTATATTCAGGACGGGTCACGGGTCACTGGTTACAAACTTCATACCTCACACTTCCAAAAGAGTTGCCTCCCCCCAACACTCCAGTAAAATATGGGCAAGGTAGCCATCGCCTTCTTTTTCATCATACTGGCTACCTGCCGCACATCTTGTTGCGCTGCCGTTTGTCGTTGGCGACCAGCCAGATGGGCGTTTACTGCTTGATTACTATCAGGCCAAGGGTGGAACCCGATGTTCGATACCTTATCACAACTGCCTCTGCACCAACGCCGGCACGAGCAGCGCCATCCCCTGCCGGGCGTCATTACCATCATCCGTCGTCCCACGATAGATAAGGGCGATCGTTATTTATTGATTAAACGGAATGCGGACCCGTATGCCGGCATGTGGGCCATGATTGGCGGCAAATGGGAGTTCGGCGAAACCCTGGCCGCCGCCATTACCCGCGAAGTGCGCGAGGAGACGGGTCTCAACACTACCTTCATTGCCCTGCGCGGCATTGTTAACGAACGTATGGTCTTTGCCTCCGCGGCAGATAAAGCCGGTCACTACATTCTCTTTGTGTGCGAAGTGTTTGCCCCAGATGGTCTGGCGCAAGAGCAGTTTGAGGGCAAAGTTGCCTGGTTTACCCTGGAGCAAATTGAAGAACTGAACGCGGCGCGCCAGATCATTCCCAACGACTATGCCATGATGCAACAGTTTGCTTGGGCCAGCGCCCAGCCCTACGTGGAGTCCGAAATGGTTTGCGCCGACGCCGCTCACATCCAGGACACCCGTCTGCTGCGCTTCCAGATTGTTGAGTAAGCTTGCTACGCCATGCCCCTCCTCCCTGGCGAAATCCTTAACAAGCGATACCGTATTGTCAGCCTGCTGGCTGAAGGCCCTTATGGGGCCATGTATCGCGCCTGGGACATTGTGGACAAACGCGATTTCGCCATTAAAGAGTACCTGGACCCCTCAGTAGAGACGCAGCAGCTTTTTCGCGCCGAAGCCCGCCGTTTGATTGGGTTGAGCCATCCCCAACTGCCTGCCGTGCGCGACCACTTCAACCTGGAAAACACGGGCCAATACCTGGTCAGCGACTACATTGACGGCGTGGACCTGCAGTCGCTGCTCAACCAGTATGGGCCGCTGCCAGATGACCTGATCATTGCCTGGCTGCAAGCCGTCTGCCAGCCGTTGGCTTATTTGCACGAAAAAGGCGCTCTTCACCTCAACATCAAACCCGCCAATATTCGCGTTACCCCTGGCGGCGACGTTTATCTGGTAGATACCGGACTTCCCGGTTTGGGCATTAGCCTGGGCGTTAGCGGTTTCGCATCCCCCGAACAGGCCAGCCAAACAGAAGTCACACCCGCCAGCGACATATACAGCCTGGGAGCCACATTGTATACTTTGCTCACCGGGCAAACGCCGCCCGATGCCTTGCGCCGCCAGAGCGGCCTGACCACCCTGAAAGCTGCCCGCGAACTCAATCCAGATGTGGCTCCTTACCTGTCTATTGCTGCCAATCGCGCAATGGATCTGCGCCCTGACGTGCGTTATGAATCCGTTGCCGCTTTTGCCGCGGCTTTGGAGCGTCCCAGCAATTACGCTGCTTCCCTGGTTCCTGAACTGCGGCGCACGCCTTCCGCATCGCCAGCTGCTCCCCCGCCGCGGCGTCCCGGCCGCACCCGCCGCCAGATGGAACAGCGCACTATCTGGGGGCTGGCAGCCGTGTTCCTGTTGGTTGTAGCGGCGGGTCTGATAGTCGCCCGCTTGAGCCAGACCGAAACCCTGCCCGGCGGCAGTGAAACGGCGGCTACTGCCACCACCGCCTCGCAAATCATTGCGGCCCTGACGGCGCTGGCCCCCACGGCTACCCCGCCGCCGCCGCCTACCGAGACGCCTATCCCCACGCCCGCACCATTGGTGGATGAGAAGACAGGTGCGCGCATGTTGTTTATGCCCGGCGGCGT
>CAYQYJ010000166.1:2623-7963 GCA_964421605.1 uncultured Ardenticatenaceae bacterium
ATGGCGCTGGTTATTCAATGCCGGCAAGATGCTCCTGCCGATTATGAAAATGCAGCCGCCACGTTTCGCGGTTGGGGTGGGCTACATACTCGAAGTGGGAAATGCCCGTGTTGTGATCCCATATTTCGCAGCGCCGCCAGGGGCCAATATTGAAGATGTGGTCAAATACCGCTTCCACCACGCCCCCATGGCAGACAATTACCACCACTTCGTTTTGATGCTTGGTTACCAGTTCCTCCACCAGCAGCCCCACGCGCGTGCGAAAGTGCATCCAGGTTTCGCCCAATTCCACGTAAGGCGTCACCGAAGAAAAAGGTTGTTCACTGCTCCAATAGTTGGCATATTGCCGCGGCAGGTCATCGTTGGGCCAGGCGGTATGGTCGCGGCGGTTGTTGCCGATTTCGCGCAGGCGGTCATCAAAGTAGATGTTCTTGTCATACGCCTGCGCCACCGCTTCCGCCGTTTCGCGGGCGCGGCTCATGGTGCTGGCATAGAGTACGTCAATGTGCGGCACGGCAGCCACAATCCAGGTCGCCAGCGCGGCTGCCTGCCGCTGCCCCAGGTCGGTTAATCCCGTATCCTGGTTGCCTTCCGTCCAATCTTGCAGATTGACGTAACTTTGTCCATGTCGAATGAGATACAGTTGCATATTTACTCCATAACGCCCGCGCTAATATCTGCCCCGAATCAGGTCGGGTTGGGCAAAAAAGCGGCGAGCTTCCAACAAAACGGGCAAACCGCGCAAAACGTTGACCAGGACGGTAATGATAGCGAAGACGAGCAAAACCGTGTAAATGGGCGGCAAGAAGCGGGCATTCGCCGTTTGTTGCCACAATTCCTGCAAGCCAATGTAAGCCACCAGGCCGGCAAAAGTCACCACTTTGGTTGTTCCGGACACCGCACGCATGAAACGGTGCGATACCAGCAGCCGGCCCCAGTTTGTTTGCATCATTTCAAAAGGGGTTGTACCCCGGGCCAGGGCAAAACCGCGCACTGCATCCGTTAAGATGCCGCGCATGACGACAATTAAGGCTATCCACACCGGGACAAGTTGTAAGTGGGTAAATGTAATCCAATAGACGTTTTCTACTACGCGGTCAATGGCAATGTCCAGCACGCTGCCCAGGGCTGACGCTTCGCCGCGGCGGCGGGCAATGGTGCCATCCACCGCGTCAATCAAGATGACGACCCATACCAGCACAAAGGCCATCGCTTTGGCGGCTATGCCTGGCACGTATAACAGCCAGATGCCCGCTATGAGAAAGCCGAGACGGCTCAGGGTTAGAAGATTCGCCAGCATAATCCGCCTCCGAGGATCAGGGTGATAGTGTCATGTCCGCGCACGGGGCGGAGTCAACGGGCAGGATGTTATCACACTTAACCGCGATCTTTCCAATACTCAAATAGGTCGCCAATAGACTGGCGGGCGTAGTTGCGCTGGATGGCCTGCCCGAAAACGGAGGCTACGGACAGAATGGTCAGATTGGGCGCTTGTTTGGCTGGGGGAATAGCTACGGTGTCGGTGGTGACAATCTCTTTGATTTGGGGGATGGCGGTCAGGCGAGCCAGCGCCTCGCCCATAAACAGGCCATGGGTGCAAACGACGTAGATTTCTTCAATATTGGCTTGCAGCAGAAGCTGGCAGAGTTCGACGATGGTGCTGCCGGTGGCGATTTCATCGTCGTAGATGAGGGCGCGGCGGAATCCATGCACCTGGCGGCGGATCAACCCGCCCATACGCACTTCTGTATCCGAGACGCGCGTCTTATTGGCGGCGGCGGTGCGCAAGTTGAGCAGGTCGGCGAAACGGCTGGCGGATTTAGCGCCGCCTGTGTCTGGGGCAACGACGATGGTGTCTTCGTGAGTGAAGGATTTGTCTTCAAAGTAGTGGGCGAAGAGGGGCCGGGCCGTGAGGGGGTCTGTGGGGAGGCTAAAGAAGCCATGAACCTGCGGCGAGTGTAGCTGCATGGTCATGACGTGCGTGGCGCCTGCGGCAGTAATCAGGTCGGCAATGAGGCGGGCGGCAATAGAGATGCGTGGCGCGTCTTTCTTGTCCGAGCGGGCGTAGGAGTAGTACGGGATAACGGCGTGCCGCTCGCGGGCGCCGGCGCCGCGGGCGATGTCTAGCATCATGAACAGTTCCAGTAGATGATCGCTGACGGGCGGAGTGAGGGATTGCACGATGTAGACGCTACGCCCGCGCACAGAAGCGCCAAGTTGTACTTCCAGGTTATCATTGCTGAAGCGAGAAAAGTAGGTTTCTTCCAGTTGGATGTTGAGATGGCCGGCAATGCCGGCAGCTAACGCCGGATTGGAGCGACCAGCAAAAAAACGAACGTCGCTTTGTTGTATCGGGTGTTCCTGATCCATCATATTGCGCCACCTTTTTCTTTGGGAGTATGTGCCCCTTTTGGCTACAAGAGAGTACAATAAAGTCTATTCTAACAGATGGAGGCGTTATGTACGATATTCAGGCGCTGCGGCGGGCAGAGTTTCCGCACAGCAGTGAGGCGGCTACAGCCGTGATTTATTTCAACCATGCCGGCATTTCCCCCCTGCCCGCGCGCACCCAGGTCAAAGCCCAATGGGCCATCGCCCAACTGGCGGCTAATCCAGGTCGCTTCTGGCTGCATGAAGCGCTGCCCCTGATAGAAGATTTACATCGCCTGTTGGCGCAGTTGATCAACGCCGCCGACCCCGCCGAAATTGTGCCCATTGCCAGCACGGGCATAGCTCTCAATCTGGTGGCCCAGGCCATTCCCTGGCAGCCGGGGGACAATGTCGTTTTCTGCCGGCAGGAATTTCCCTCCAATGCTTACCCCTGGCTGAGCCTGGCGCGGGATGGCGTACAGGCGCGGCAAACGCCCCCCGATAATGGCGGACTGACCCTGGCGGCGCTGCGACCCTTTGTGGACGAACGCACCCGCGTTGTGGCTGCCAGCGCTATCCAGTTCTTCTCCGGTCATCGCACCGACCTGGCGGAAATTGGCGCGTTTTGCCATGAACGAGGCATCTGGTTTGTGGTAGACGCCATTCAAGCGGTGGGGCACATGCCTATAGATGTGCAAGCCATGCACATTGACGTGCTGGCGTCTGGTGGTCAGAAATCTCTGCTGGCGCTGCCTGGTCAGGGCTTTCTCTATGTGCGTGACGAGGTTTGCGCCCAATTGCAGCCGCGCAGCATTCACGGCAATGCCACGGTGGACTATGCCCACTGGCTGAAGCAAGATTTGACCCCGCTCCCCGGCGCAGCCCGCTTTAACACGGGCACGCCCAACGTGGTCGGGCTGATTGGCTTGCACAGCAGCGTACAGTTGTTGATCGAATTGGGGATCGCCAACATTGACCAGCACACCCGCGCCCTCAGCGCCGACGCCATCGCCCGCCTCACGCGCCTGGGTTACTGCGTTATCACCCCTGCTGACGCCCCTGGGCCCATTGTAACCTTTGCCAGCGACCGCAGCAGCGCAGAAACAGACCAACTGGTCAGCCGGTTGCTGGAACAGAATGTGGTCGTGGTCAAGCATCTGGACGAAGCCGGCAATCCCTACATTCGCCTTTCATTTCATTGTTACAACACCCACGAAGAAGTGGCCCGCTTCATGGAAATCTTTGCGAAGGAAGAAGGAAGAAGTGAGAAGGGAGGGTGATGAAGGAGATTAACCATTCACCCATTCACCAATTAATTATTAGCTCCCTCATCCAAACGGCGGCGTGGGCAGCGCCTCGCAGTTGGCTTCCCACCAGGAGCGGATGCGCCCACCAATGGGGCGTCCGACCATTTTCTCTGCTTGATAGACCACCTGCCACAGTTTGGCAAAATCCACCCCCGTGCCCATGCCCATTTTGTAAGCCATAAATACCAGGTCTTCGGTGGCTAAATTGCCGGCAGCCCCCGGCGCAAATGGACACCCCCCCAACCCGCCCACGCTGGAATCCAGAATGCGTACGCCAGCGCGGATAGCCGCGCCGGCATTCGCCAGCCCCATGGCTTGCGTATCATGCAAATGCACCGCCAGCCGGTTCATATCTAGCCGCCGTCCTAACTCTTCCATCATCCAGCCCACCTCCAGCGGGTGCGCGTGCCCAATCGTATCCGCCACCGCCATTTCTGGCGCGCCCATCTCCCATAACTGTTCGGCAAAGGCAATTGTGCGCTGCGGCGGCACTGGCCCTTCAAACGGGCACACCCAGGCTGTAATCAGGTAAATGCGCAGCCAGACGCCATCCTGCTGCGCTCGTTGCAACAACCGCCGCCCTACTTGTAAGGCTTGCAGCGTGGGCATACCGCTGTTGCGCTGGCTCATGGTGTCGCTGATAGCCAGGCCAAACGCCATGTGACGGGAACCGGCGGCATACGCCCGGTCATACCCCTTTTCATTGAGCGCCAGGCTGACGAAGCGGATGCCGGCATACTGCGGCAGCACGCTGGTCATAATCGCCTCCGCGTCCGCCATTTGTGGCACTAACTTGGGATGGACGAAGCTGGCGGCCTCAATCGTCGTCAATCCGGCTGCAATCAGGCCGTCAATCAACTTCAATTTCTGTGCCGTAGGCACGACTGTCGCTTCGTTTTGCAGCCCATCGCGCGGCCCGACTTCGTAAATGCGTAGATACTCGCTCATGCCTATAAGTGTACACGCTCTTGCGGCGTGGGGAAACAAAGCAACAGGAAACAGAAAACGGGCAACGGAAAACAGGCGACGAAAAATATTCTTGCCGGATGGGTTGGGTAAGCAATGCGGGCCAGTCGGCGTCTAATCAGAGATCAGGATTTCGCAGATGACGCAGACTCGGAGAAAAACGATGAATTCCATTATCCTCTTTCGGCAGCAAGTTGACGATTTTATGCAGCACCATCCCCAATCGCCGCTGGATCGGGAGCAGAAGCGGCGCTTCCAGGGGCTTCAATACTATGCGCCAGACGATGGTTACGTCTTCACCGTGGAAGTGCAGCGGTTCCCGCAGGATGAACCGCTGATCCAGATGGAAACCAGCACAGGCGACGTGCGCCTGTTCCGGCGGTGGGGGGAGTTTAGTTTTGCCGTGGTGGGGCAGACGGGTACGCTGACTATTTACAGCGACGCGGATGGCGAAGATTTCTTCCTGCCTTTCAAAGACGCCACCAACGGCAGCGAAACCTACGGCGCGGGTCGCTACCTGGACAACCACCGCCCCGGCCTGACGCGGCTGCATGAAGACACCTTTGAAATTGACTTCAACTTTGCCTATAACCCGTACTGCGCCTACAGCCCCCGCTATAGCTGCCCCCTACCACCCCGCGAAAACTGGCTCAAACTCCCCATCCGCGCCGGGGAGAAGAATTTTGACTAGCTGAGC
>CAYQYJ010000167.1:0-7915 GCA_964421605.1 uncultured Ardenticatenaceae bacterium
AATCTGGAAAGGAAAGGCGTTTTACTTTGACCCAAGCCCAAATTGAGAATTGCTGCAAGAACTCCGAAGCATTTCGCCTTTATGCGCCGTGTGATATAATCTGCCCTCAGGCGCGACGCGCTTACCAGGTCGTCGCGCCCCCAAATGCTCTTTTCGCAACTGCCAGACCGGGCAGCCCTTTGCCGTGCTGCGCCCGTCCTGGAACCGCTATCTCAGGAGGAATAGGATGACCAATTTTGCCATCAATGTGGAAAGTTTCAAGCGAGTGGATCTGGTAACCGTCACCGGGCGCGTAGACAGCAGCAACGCCTCCGAACTGGATACCGCCCTGCAATCGCTCCTAAACAACAACCGCCACAACATTGTCTTAGACCTGGGTCAGGTCAGCTATATGAGCAGCGCCGGTCTGCGCGCCGTCGTCTCCGCTTTGCGCGAAAGCAAAAAGAATGGCGGCGACCTCCGTCTGGCGACCCCCTCCGAGCGGGTGGCCGAAGTCCTGGAACTCTCCGGGTTGAACAGCCTCTTTGAGAAATTCGACGATTTAACCCATGCCGTCGGCAGCTTCTAGATGAGCCGTAAACGCAGCACTGTCTTTCCTGGTCGTTACGAACTCATCGGTCAAATCTGCGACTTTGTTCTGGCTGGCGCCAGCGAAGCAGGGTTTGATTCGGATGACACGTTCCAGGTTAACCTTGCCTGCGATGAAGCCTGTACCAACATCATTGAACACGCCTACAATGGCGAAGACAATGGCGAAATATTCGTCAGTTGGGAAATTCGCGACGATAACTTCATCATAACCCTGCACGACAACGGCGAGCCTTTCGATCCGGCCACAGTGCCCAAACCCATGATCCCCGCCGATCCCGCCCAGATCAGCCAGCTTCAAGTTGGCGGGCTGGGCCTTCATTTGATGCGCAAGGTAATGGATGACATCCATTTCCGCTTTGACGACAACGGCAACGTAGTCATCATGACCAAACGGCTGCCGCCGCGGCCTGCCGCGCCGCGGTCCGCGGCCGCACCGACTCCTCAAGAGCAGGAGGAAACATGACTGTCTGGCAGCAAGAAGCTGACCATCGTGTCTGGATCGTGGGCGTACAAGGACGATTGGCGCAGGAACAAACCAGCGACCTGGAAAACGCCCTCCTGGCCCTGCTGGCAGAAAAAAACAATCGTCTGGTTGTAGACTTGTCCCAAACCAGCTATATCAACAGCGGCGGTCTGCGCACGCTGGTAACCGCCTGGCGACAGGCGCGCCATCAGGATGGCGATCTCATCCTTTTTGGACTGAATCAACATCTGCGAGACATCTTCGACATGGTTGGTTTTGACAAAGTATTCCAGATCGTGCCCTCCCAGCAGGACGCCCTGGCAGTGTGGGAGAAAAAGTCATAAATGGCCCCCCGCCTCGCCCCCGTATACATTTTCTGAATAGACGCCTCAAGCTGCGGGTGAAGGTATGTGGTTAGCGTCAGCCCCAATAGAAGCGCTCACAGGTGGGCTTTTTTGCTGGTTGCCGGCATTCCAGTCCTCCCTTCCCATAGCCCCCCTGGCGGCGCTGCTGGCTATACTGGTCGCCACTGCCGGCCTCGTTCTCTACTGGCGTTATCGCGCCCGGCGGCGGCTGCTACAGCGCGTCAGCCAGCTTGAAGGGCTGCGCGAAGCCGGCAGCGCCATCGTCGCCTCAGAGCTAGACATAGACGCCCTCTGCGCCCTCATCTATCAGGAAGCCGGCAAAGTCATAGACAACACCACCTTCCAGGTCGGTTTGTTTCGGGAAGACTGTTACATCATCAAAATCTGGTACATTGAAGGGCAGCGGCAGCCTTCGCGCACCTTTGAACTGAAACCGAACGGCGGACTGGTTGGTTGGGTGCGCCAGACGCGCCGCCCACTCCTCATCCGCGATTTCCTCAAGGAAATGGAGCAGTTGCCGGCGCGCCCCCTCTACGTCAGCAACCATCCCCCCCGTTCCGCCATCTTCATCCCCCTGATTAGCGGCGAAAACGTTCTGGGGGTCATGGCTGCCCAAAGCAATCGGCCCAACCGCTACCACCAGAGCGACTTGCAGCGCCTGACCATCCTGGCAAATCAAGCCGCCAGCGCCATTGCCAACGCCGATCTCTACCAGCGGGAACGCACCCGCGCTGCCCAGTTAGAACTCGTGGGGCAAATAGCCCAGCAAGTCAACGCCATTCAAGACCTGGACGAAATCTTTCAGCAAGTCGTCTTGCTCACCCACAAACAATTTGGCTTCCATCCCGTCAACATCTTCAGCCTGGATGCCGCCACGGACGAAATCATCATCCAGGCCAGCAGCGCCAATAGTCTGGTTTCCGGCGACATCTGCCTCCGCGAAGGCGAAGGCTTAATTGGCAGCGCCATCCAGACGCGGCGCACCATCAACGCCCGCAATGTACAAGAAGACGCCCGCTACATTGCCCAACTTGGCCTGGCGCACATTGACCCCATTGCTGCCGGCACGCGCTCCGAAATAGTCATCCCCCTCATTGTGGACAAAGCAGTCCTGGGCGTGCTGGACGTCCACAGCCCCACCCTGAACGCCTTTGCCCCTCAGGAACAAACCGTCCTGGAAGCCCTGGCGGCCCAGGTAGCCATCGCCATCCACAAAGCCCACCAGTTCAACCGGCAGCGCGAACAGGCCTGGCTCACCACCGCCCAACTGCAAATGGCGGAAGCCATCAGCCGCAGCGGCAACATGGAAGAACTGCTAGAAAGCATCACCCGCCTCACCGTCCTGCTGGTAGGCGTCGAAATGTGCGCCATCCTCCTCTGGGACGCCAACCAGGGGGTCTATCTGCCGGGCAGCCTGTTCAGCGACCAGCCCGAACAACAGCGGCTGCCCGCTGCCCACCGCTTTCAACAGATGCGCCTGGCAGTTGGCGAGTGGGGCGCTCTGGACGCCGTTCACGTGGGCATGGAACCCCTGACCACGGAACACCCCGTCCCCTGGCAGGCAGACTGTCACCCCGTGACGCTCTATCCCCTGTTGGCGAAGGCTGAAATGCGCGGCGTCATGCTCTTCAAGCCCCCCACCGCGCGCAGCGCCTCCCAAGAACTCCTGCAAAATTTCAGCAATCAGGCGGCCCAGGCCATAGACAATGGTTTGCTGAGCATCGCCCAACAAGAGGAAGCGTGGGTAAACACTGCCCTGCTGCAAGTGGCTGAAGCCGTCAACAGCCTGATCAACCTGCAAGACATTCTAGCCACCATCGTCCGCTTTGTGCCCATGCTGATTGGCGTCGAATCCTGCATCGTCCTGGTTTGGGATGAGGAAAAAGAGGTTTTCCACGCCGGCCCCAGTCACGGCTTGGGCGAAATGGCGCGCGGACTGCTGGAAACCTTTGAGATTCCCGGCTGGGAGCTATCTTCACTGCCCGTCAAAGAAGAAGGGCTGTTTGCCTCCACCATTTCCTATTACACTCTGACCCTGCCCACCTGGCTGCAAACCGCCCTGAAAGCGCCCACCGCCCTGGCTTTCCCGTTATACGCCCGCAGCCGGCTGGTTGGCGCCTTGATGGTCGGGCCTTCCCTCAATGGGCACACCCTCACCGGTCGCCGCCTCAATATTCTGATGGGCATTGCCCACCAGGCTGCCATTGCCGTCGTCAATGACCAGCTTTATCGGGAATCAGCCGAACGCGAGAAGTTAGCCCAGGAACTGCGCGTGGCGCATTCCATTCAGGCCAGCCTGATTCCCTCCGGCAGCCCGCAAATCCCTGGCTGCCAGGTTGCCAGCTACTGGCAGGCTGCCCGCGACGTCAGCGGCGACTTCTACGATTTTATCCACTTAGCCAGCGGGATGTGGGGCATTGTGATCGCCGATGTCGCCGACAAAGGCATGCCCGCCGCCATCTTCATGGCTGTCAGCCGCACCATTTTGCGCGCCGTGGCCCATAACCGCACCAGTCCCGCCGAAACCTTAAAACGGGTCAACGAACTGCTCTTCAACGACACGCAGACCGACCTGTTTGTCACCATTTTTTACGCCGTGTGGGACCCCGTCGCCGAAACGTTAACCTATGCCAACGCCGGTCACAACCCCCCCATTCTGCTGCGGAGCAATGGCCGCGAATCCCTCCTGCGCACCCAGGGCATGGCTCTGGGCGTGTTGGAGAAAATTGACATTGGCGAGAAACAGGTGCGTATCGCTGCCGAAGATGTCGTCGTCTTCTACACCGACGGCGTCACCGAAGCCATGAACGAAGATTATGACGAATTTGGGATGGAACGGCTGCGCCTGACCGTAAAAGCTGCCCGCCGGCAGGCGCCTGCCGGCATCATCGCCGCCATCACCCAAAACATTCAAGACCACGCCGGCGACACTCCCCAATTTGACGACGTCACCATGGTTGTCATCAAAAGAACATAACCCGTAGCGCCGGCTTCCAGCCGGCAGGGACAACCTGACAGGTTGTCCTACATTTTTCTCCGCGCCCTCCGCGTCTCCGCGTGAGATTATATTTTCGAAGGAGACTTCACCGGCTGCCGCCGACCACCATGAATGAAAATCGTTCGTAGTAGGCGCTTTAGCGCCGTTGGAAGGCGATGAATCGCCTACTACGAACATATTTTACGAAGGAGTTAAACATGTGCGCTTTCCGTTTTGAAGTCTGGCCCACCGAATTTCGCAACATCAACCAATACTTTGGCGCCAACCCCCAAAACTACGCCCAATTCGGCTTGCCAGGACACGAAGGCCTGGACATCATGGCTCCCACCGGCAGCCGCATCTTCGCCGTGGCCCCCGGCAAAGTCACCCGCGTCCACACCCAGGCGGAAGGGCATAACTACGGCATCCACGTCGTCGTCGAACACGCCGACGGCTACAGCACCTCCTATGCCCACTTACAGCAAGCGCTGGTAGAACTGGGGCAAGAAGTCAGCGCCGGTCATCTGCTGGGCCGGGCCAACGACACCGGCAACAGCTTTGGCTCCCATTTGCACCTGACGCTGAAACAGGCAGGGGCGCAGCACGGCAACTGGCCCGCCAACATCATTGACCCCACCCCTTTCCTGCTGCCCCTGGTTGGCTTCCGCGAACCCGCCGGCCCCTACGTAGAAGGCTGGGCTTACACTGACGGCATCATCGTCGTCAACAACCTGGCGCAGGTCGCCTTTGGTGGCATCAACCTGCGCCGCGATCCCAGCGTCAGCGCCGACCTGATCACCCTGGTGCCAGGCGGCACCATCGTCATGCTCAACGGCGACAGGCGCGGTCAATACACGCCCGTCAAAGTCTCCCAGGCAGCCATTGGCATCGTTGCCGCGCCCCCGCCTGAACCAGGCCCGCTCCCCCCGCCCACCGTCGCTACCGTAGATGGCTGGGGCTTTGCCGACTATTTGACCGTCAGCGGCAGTCAGGCCGTCGTCGGGCAGTTCGGCATAAACCTGCGCCAGGGCCCAGACCGTAGCGCCAGCAACATTGGCCTGGTTGCTGGCGGTAGCACCGTCGTCGTCTTAGGCGGCAGGCACGGCGAATACTTCCCCGTGCGCGTGCGCCGCGGCGATTTCATGGGAGACGTCAACTTGCCGGCAGCCCCCATAGACATCCCCCCCGGTCAACCCGTCGCTCCGCCGCCCGGCGCGCTGCTTGGCTGGGCTGCCACCGAATTTCTCACCCCGTTTGGTCGCCAGGCGTTAGCCCACCGCTTCGGCCTTAACTTACGCCAGCGTCCAGACCAGAACGGCTTGAAATTAGGTCTGGTCAAAGGGAACGCCACCGTCGCCGTCGCCGGTCTCCCGCGCGGCGCGTACACCCCCATTGTCGCCCGCCTGGAGGACGTCCTCAATCTGGTCAGCCCGCTGCCGGCAGCCGAACAACCCGAACCCTTCCCTGCCTCCGCCCCGCCCCCGCCGCCCCCCCCCTTGCCCATTCACGATTCAACCCCCGGCTGGGCTGCCACCGCCTTTATCACCGTAGAAGGGAACAGCGCTATTGCCGGCATCTACGGCATCAACCTGCGCGAAGCGCCCCGCCGCGACGCCCGCAACGTCGGCTTAGTGCCCGCCGGCGCGCGCATGATCGTCGCCGGCCCGCCGCAAGGCGAATACACCCCCGTGCGCGTGGACGACCAGGTGTTGCAACCTCCCTTTGATCCCAGCCACACCCCGCCCCTCACCGATACCAGCCGCCCCCCAGACACAGCCATCAATGCCAACCCCGACCCGCCCGCCTTGGGCCAGGCGCGCCTCGGCTTGCACGCCAGCGCCGACCCTGGCGAGTTGCACGAAACCGAATTCCAGGAGTTCCAGGAAATGCGCCCCGGCATCATTAAAGTATTGTCCGCCCACAGCGGCAGCAGCATTGCCCGTCTGGCGCAGGCGCACCCCCAGGCCAGTTGGATTGTGCGCGCCTTCCTCCACTTTGGCGGGCGCAACCTCTCCCCGGACGACTTCCTGCAGCACACCCTCAGCGACGTGCGCCGCGCCCTGGAAAACCTGCCCGGCAAAGACGTCGTCATTGAACTGCACAACGAACCCAACCTGACCGTGGAAGGGTTAGGCAGCGCCTGGCACGATGGCGCCAGCTTCGGCCACTGGTGGCTGGAACTCCTGCATAAATACCGCCAGGCATTACCCGGTCGCCGCTTCATCTACCCTGGCCTCTCCCCCGGGGCCGCCGTCTCCCATCTCAAACAAGACCACATTCAATTTATCGAAGCCAGTCGCGCTGCCGTACAGGCTGCCGATGGCTTGGGCGTCCACCTCTACTGGTCCAACGTCTACCCCATCAACCTCACCCTGGGCGTCCTGGACGACTACATCAGCCGCTTCCGCTTCAAACCCATCTGGGTCACCGAAGCCAGCAACAACAAAGGCGGCACAGCCACGCACGTCAAAGGGCAGCAATATCTGGACTTCTGGAAAGAGCTGCAGCGCCGCCCCACCGTGCAGGGCGTCACCTACTTCGTCGCTTCCGCCAGCGCCCACGAATTCCAGGAAGAAGTCTGGGTAGGGCGCGGCGTGGGCCGCCTGTTGGGCCGTCGCTAACAACCATGCAATTACTCACCTTTCAACCAGACCCCACCAGCAGCATCGAAGACCCCCGCACCCACCGCCTGGGGCTGCTGTCTGCCGGCAACCAAATCATTGACCTCTCCCCCGTAGCCCCCTCCATGCTGCAATTCATCGCCCTGGGCGCGCCCGCCCTGGCACACGCCGCCCGGCTTGCCGCCGCTGCCGCCCCAGCCTTTACCCTATCAGACGTCCGCCTCCTGGCCCCCATCCCCCACCCCCTGCGCAACATCATCTGCCTGGGCCGCAACTACGCCGAACACGCCCGCGAATCCGCCGCCGTCTGGGGGCAGGCGGCAGACCTCCCCGCCTTTCCCGTCTTCTTCACCAAAGCCACCACCAGCATCAACCACCCCGACGCCCCTATCCCCATTGACCCGACCGTCTCCAGCCAGATAGATTGGGAAGCCGAACTCGCCGTCATCATAGGGCGGCGCGGCAAAAACATCCAGGCTGCCGCCGCCATGTCCTACGTCTTCGGCTACACCTGCCTGAACGACGTCACCGCCCGCGATTTGCAGCGCCAGCACCAACAATACTTTAAGGGCAAAAGCCTCGATGGAACCTGCCCCCTTGGCCCCTGGATTGTCACCGCCGCCGCCATCCCTGACCCCCACAACCTGCGCATTCAATGCCGTGTCAACGATCAACTGATGCAAGACGCCCACACCAGCCAGATGATATTCAACATCCCCCACATCATCGCCGCCCTCTCCCAGGGCATGACCCTCCACCCCGGCGACATCATCGCCACCGGCACCCCTAGCGGCGTCGGCTTCGCCCGCACCCCACCCCAATTCCTCCACCCCGGCGACCTCGTCGAAGTCGAAATCCAAAACATCGGCATCCTGCGCACCCCCATCACATCCCCCCA
>CAYQYJ010000168.1:0-7910 GCA_964421605.1 uncultured Ardenticatenaceae bacterium
ATCTAAAAAAGTTCATTGCCGCCCATTCGGAATACCAATAAACAACAAGCAACAGATAACGGAAAACAGACAACAGGCAACGGAAGATGGGTGACGGAAGACGGGCAACATTTGCGCAATCATTGAATTATAGAGAACGAATGTGCTATAATTAGAGCTATGGAAACGGTCGCCAAACTGCAAACGATAGCCGCCCACATGAACCTGGAACCCGCAGAGGAAACCACGATCACGGCCCCTTGCGGCGTGCGCGTCTCCAACAAGAGACAGGAAGAACTGGGCGTTTTCCGCGCCGCCCTCCCTGGCGGGCGCACCGTGCCCCTGCTAAAAACCATGCTCACCACCGCCTGCGAGCGCAACTGCGCCTACTGCCCGTTTCGCGCCGGGCGCAACTACCGCCGCACCACCGTCAAGCCCGAAGAACTGGCGCAAACCTTCATGAAGATGAACCGCGCCGGGCTGGTCGAAGGCCTCTTTCTCAGTTCAGGCATCATCAAGGGGGGCGTCGCCACCCAAGACAAACTGCTGGATACCGTTGACATCCTGCGGCGGCGTCATCATTTTCGCGGCTACGTGCATTTGAAAATTATGCCCGGCGCCGAAAAAGCGCAGGTAGAACGCGCCATGCAGTTGGCTGACCGCCTGTCGGTCAATCTGGAAGCGCCGACGCCGCAGCGGCTGGCGATATTGGCGCCGCAGAAACAGTTTCTAGCCGAACTGTTGCAGCCGCTGCAGTGGGTCGAGGAAATTCGTCAGACGCAGCCCACCCGCCTGGGCTGGAACGGGCGCTGGCCCTCGACAGTTACGCAGTTTGTGGTGGGGGCGGTGGGGGATTCCGATGTGGAACTGCTGTCGGCTACCGAGTACCTGTACCAACGCCTGCGACTGAGCCGCGCTTACTTCTCCGCTTTCCATCCGATTGTGGACACGCCGCTGGAAAATTTACCCGCCACCCCGCAGGAACGGCAAAATCGCCTCTATCAGGCTTCCTTTTTGCTGCGCGACTATGGCTTTGATCTGGAAACGCTGCCATTTGACCAGGAAGGGAATTTGCCGCTGGATCGCGACCCCAAGCGCGCCTGGGCGGAAATGACGCTGGCAGACAAGCCCGTAGAGTTGAACCGCGCCAGCCGCGAGGAGCTGCTGCAAGTGCCGGGCATTGGCCCCCAAAGCGCTACCGCTATTATCGCCGCCCGCCGCCGCGCCACCCTGCGCGAACTGAGCGAGCTACAAGCCATCGGCTTGCGCACCCGCCCCCTGGAGCCGTTTGTGCTACTAGACGGTCGGCGCCCCACCTACCAACTGCGTCTTTTTTGAGACAAACCAGTTAGAAAGGCTGCAGGTTTCGGGTCAGGCTGCCCCTCTTGCCCAGTTTCACAACGTCCTATGCAGCGATCAAAACACCAGATGATCCACTGTGTGTTGTCTTCAACTTGCGCCCGTACCGCTCACAGAAAAAACGGATACATTCTGGGGCAATATCTATCGCTGCTGTATCAAGTTCGCCAGTTTCCGGATTGGGCCAAATGAGGGCATAATCGCCTTCTACCAGCCGAAACCGTTCTGGATCGCGTAAGGATTCAAACACACCGCCAGGATTATTCTCCACAAGAAGCGGGCGCAAATTTAATTCGTAAATAGAAACGTCCATATCTTCTTCAAACCAAAGACGCAGCACATAATCCCGAACGTGTTCAGCTTTAAGAAGTCCGCGTTCGTCGTGGTCAATCCAGTTCCGCTCGTCATTGGCATAATCTTGCCATTCCTGCCAGTTCATGATCTACCCTACTATCGTTACTTGCTTACCAGTCTGCGCTTTTTGCCACTGTTCCAACAATTCTTCCTCATGGGCTTCAATCCATGATTCTACCAGCTTGCGTAGTGTTGATGGCAATTCTTTTCCCGGCTTTATCCATTCCCTTGTCTGGATGGTAATCCGGTAACTTCGTACATCTCGCCGGTACTTTACGTGGACATGTGGGGGAGCATGGTCATTATAGTTCATCAAAATGACAAGCGCTCCTTGCTTAAAGGGATGGGAAACGGGTGGCATATTTCCTTCAGCTATGTTTGCCGGCTTCCTTGAACAAGCACTCGCACCAACAAACATACTATTCACGGTATTTTACCAGTTATCGTTAGCAGAGGTCAATTTATGGAGCGGAAGTCACCGCAGAGGGTTCCGCACTCTGCCTGTTCCAGGTATAATTGCCGCAGATATTGGGTTATTCTGGCAGCAGGGCAGCCGGCAGGTTGCGTTTTTTGCCAGTCGTATAGGAGTTACGATTATGCAATACCGTCGTTTGGGAAGTTCTGGGTTGAAGGTAAGCGCGCTTTCGTTTGGCGCGTGGGTAACTTTCAGCAATCAGGTGGATGTGGATAAGGCGTTGGAGATTATGGGGCGGGCGTATGATGCCGGCATTAACTTCTTTGATAACGCCGAAGTATATGCCCGCGGTCAGGCGGAAACCATCATGGGCCAGGTGTTGGCTAAAAGCGGTTGGCGGCGCGACAGCTACATCGTGTCCAGCAAAGTGATGTGGGGCTGCGTCGCCAACGCTAAACCCACGCAGCGCGGCCTCAGCCGCAAGCACGTCATCGAAGCGTGCCATCAAGCCCTGGCCCGGCTGCAACTGGATTATCTCGACCTCTACTTTTGCCACCGCCCCGATCCTGAAGTGCCCGTCCTGGAAGTGGTGCAAACCATGACCGACCTGATCCGCCAGGGCAAAGTGTTCTATTGGGGCACCTCGGAATGGTCTGGGCAGCAAATTATGGAAGCGCACGCCGCGGCGCGTCAATACAATCTGTATCCGCCCACCATGGAACAGCCACAGTACAACATGTTCCACCGCCAGCGGTTTGAAGTGGAATACGCCCGCCTCTACCAGGAGTTTGGCATGGGTACGACCATCTGGTCGCCGCTGGCTTCTGGCGTTCTCACAGGCAAATACAATGACGCCATTCCCGAAGATTCGCGCCTGACGCTGCCTGGCTATGAATTCTTGCGGGAGATGGTAGAAAGCGCCGAAGGGCAGCAGCGGCTGCAAAAAGTACGCGAACTGACCCGTATTGCCGAGGGATTGGGGATCAGCATGGCACAGTTGGCGCTGGCCTGGTGCTTAAAAAACCCTAACGTGAGCACCGTTATCCTGGGGGCGTCTCGCCCCAGCCAGATTGACGAGAACCTGGGAGCATTAGACGCCGCGGCGCAGTTGACTGATGACGTGATGGCCCAAATAGAAGAGACGCTGGCAAACAAGCCGGCCATGCCCGACCTCTACATCTAACCATGCGCTTCAGGACACAATACACCTTATGACGACTCCCACTCTTCCCCTGACAAAAATACCTTTGGGCAGCGTCAGTCCGGCGGTGTTGGTTTGCGGCGACCCGGCCCGCGCCAGCCGCATGGCGGAACTGTTGGATGACGCCGTGCTGTTGAGCGAATGGCGAGAATACCGGGCGTATCGCGGCGTGTATCAGGGTGTGCCCGTAACCATTTGCTCGCACGGCATCGGCGCGCCGGGGGCGGCTATTGCCTTTGAAGAACTGATTGCCGCAGGCGCACGCTGCCTGATTCGCGTGGGCACTTGCGGCGGCTTGCAACCAGACATTGGGGATGGGGACGTAGTGATTGCCACGGCGGCGGTGCAAAGCAACGGGTACGCCCGCGAGGCGTTTCCGGCGGGGTATCCGGCTGTGGCGGACCTGGACGTGAGCCTGGCGCTGCGCACGGCGGCGCAGGCCAGCCAGCAGGCGCTTCGCCTGGGGCTGGTGTTGTCGCGGGATGTGTTTTATGCCGGCATCACCACCCCGCACACCCCTCACTACCGCGACCTGTCTCAAGCCAACGTCCTGGCAGTAGAGATGGAATGCGCCGCCCTTTTTCTGGTGGGCAGCCTGCGCCGCGTGCAAACGGGCGCGATTCTGGCGGTAGACGGCAACGTCTTGGGCGGCGGCGGCGAAACGATGGACAGTTACCAACCCCACCGCGCTGTTGTAGACGAAGCGATTGCCGCCGCCAGCCGTCTCGCTCTGGCAGCCCTTTACCACCTGAATCCCGCATGGACCTGACCGCGCCGCGCCGCGCCATTCGCCTGCTGCTTAATGAACGGGACGCCGCTGACGCCCTGGCTGTTTATTACGCCTACCACCACCCCGAAAACCGCACGGCGCTGGTCACGTATCCGCCAGACGCCGGGGTCGCGCGCGGCTACCTATGCCTCTCCCGCACGGGTATTGACTTGTTCCGTCCGTTAGTGACAATGCGCCTGCCGAAATTGGGAGAATCGGGGGGAGAATTGGATTTAGATGCCGGCATCGAACTCATCTACCGCGCCCTTCACCCCGAAAGCCCCGTCATCCTCCATATCCCCACCACCTACCTGCCCCTCATCCGCGCCATTTTTCACATCGAGCAAGAGCAGACGCTGCGCCTCTTTCGCCTCGACCGCCGTCGCTTTGAGCCGTTGATTAACATCTTTGTGGTCCAGGCCAACTCCCCTGACGGCCTACCTCGCTTTCTTGTGCGCAACCCACCAGGCGACCCCCAGGGAGAAATTGTGGCCAGCGCCAGCCTCAACTGGCAATCCCCCAACTTTGCCGACATCGCTGTGCGCACCCACCCCAACTATCGTCGCCAGGGATATGGTCGCAGCGTCGTCGCCAGCCTGGTGGAACAGTTGCTGCGACAAGGGCGCACGCCCCTTTATTCAGTTGACGCGCAAAACGCCGCCTCTGTCGAGCTGGCGCAAAGCGTCGGCTTCGTGGACACCCTGGCGCGCACTGTCATTCTAGAAGCTCACCTGAAGCCCCATCCCCATGCGAGCCCATAATGTGGCGAAAAATAAGGTGAATTGTTGAACACCCGCCTTCTCAACAACAGCCGCTCCCTCGCGGCGCCATTAGCCATTCAACAATTCACCCATTCACCCATTAATTATTAGCTCACCCTTCCCGGTCGTCTTTCAGCAATACGTTCAGCACACCGCTAACCAGGCTGATAACAATAGATCCCAGGAACGTCGCCATGAAGCTCTCGGAGTGGATGCCTAATCCCAGTGAGCTGGACACCGAGATGGTCAGCCATAACATGAGGGTGTTGACAATGAGCACAAACAAGCCCAATGTGAGCAGCACCAAAGGACAGGTCAACAGCAGCAGGATGGGCCGCACCAGGGCGTTGACCAACCCAAAAATAAGGGCCACCCCTATTAGAGAAATCGTCGAACCATCGTGACTCAAGCCAGGCAGCAGCTTAACGGCTATCCATAAAGCCACCGCGTTAATAAACCAGCGCAGCAGTAAATTCTTCATTCTCTACCTCCAAATAGTGATCAGTTAAAAAGTGAACAGTGGGAAATGTTCTAACTTCTTCCTTCTACCTTCTGGTTTCTACCTTCCCCATCAGATTTTGGTCAAAAACGCCTCGGCAAATTGACTGTTGGCGTTCATACGGCTGACCAGAATATCCACGATAAACGGAAATTGCCCCATCAAGCGTTGAAAAAAGAAGGAGCGGCGCATCCCTGCCCACATTTCTTCATGGCAGCGCTGCTCGTATATTTTCAGGGCAGCGGCGGATATATTCCCCTGGCGCAAGGCAGTCTCAATCGTTTCCGCCGCGAATTTGCCAGAGATGATGGCGTTGTGGATGCCGCCGCCGGTCAACGGGTTAATGAAACCAGCGGCGTCCCCAACCAACATGGCCCCATTATAGACGTGTTTCAAATTTTTCTGCGAGCCAAAATTGAGCGACCAGGTAGCCACATCGCGTAGTTGTCCGCCGTGCTTGAGTCGTTTCTTGATTGCCGGCATTTCCAGAAAAATCTGCAACATCTCATGCAGGTCCCGCTTCTGGCGGCGGAAAATGTCCAGCCGCATGCCCAAGCCAACATTAGCCTTCCCTTCCCCAATAGGAAAAATCCAGGCGTAACCCGGCACAATCCCTTTGTAAAGATAGAACTCTATCTCGTGCGGCAGTTCCTCCAGGTCTTCCACATAAGCGCGTAAAGCCACCGCGCGGTGCTTATCCACGTGACGATTTTCCTCCGGGCGCAGCGCGCGCGTGATGACAGATGTGGCTCCATCCGCGCCCACCACCACCCGGCTGCGTAACTCTTCCGTCTTGCCATTGCGCCGCGCCAGTACGCCCACCACCTGACCGTTTTCAATAATGGGTTCCTTGACCTGCGCCCGCACAAATTCGGCCCCCGACGCCACAGCGTGCTGCTGCAAGGTGATGTCAAATTGCAGCCGTGGGATCACATACGATTCGGCCCCCAATGGGCTTTCGCGAAATTCCGCTTCCAGGACGGAACCATTCAACGCGCTGATCAGCAGTTTACGCACCGGGTAAAAACCGGCGCTCTCAATCTTCTGGCGCATGCCCAGGTCGTACAACAATTCAATCGCGCCAGCAGGCACAGCATCGCCGCAAGTTTTGTCGCGCGGGAACTGCTGCCGATCCAGCAGCAGCACGTCACGTCCTTGCTGCGCCAGGGCCATGGCTGTGGTGGCCCCGGCAGGCCCCGCCCCCACCACAATGACTTCTCGTTCCTTCATCACGCTCTCTTCTCACCTTTCTACGCTAAAGTTTAGGCTCACCCACTATCTTTTGCTCGGCTCTGATTTTAGCCAGCAAGCCCTGGCAACCATCTTCCACCAGGTTGTAAACCACGTCAAAATCACCTGTGTAGTAGGGATCGGGGACCTGGCGCAGGGGGGTGCTGCCGGCAAAATCCAACAAACGCACCAGGCGCGGATGAGGGCCAAAGCGACGCTGCAACTCAGCCACATTCTCATCATCCATAGCCACAATGTAAGCGTCCGGATCAGCCAGGTCTGCCGCCGTCACCTGCCGCGCCCGCCCCTCATAGGAAATCCCATGCCGCGCCAACTCCCGCCGCGTGCCCACATGCGCCTTTTCACCTGCGTGCCAGTTGCCCGTACCTGCCGAATCTACCCGGATCTGGTCTGCCAGCCCAGCCTCATTAACCAACTGTTGAAACACGGCTTCCGCCATCGGGGAACGGCAAATATTGCCCAGACAGACAAACAATACACGGACAGTCAAAAGCATCTCCTGGTCAGGCAAAAGGACACGTCGCGTACTGGGTCGCTATTCACTTATCACTAACCACTGTTTTTCCGCAGCACAACAATCCGCATCCGGATCAAAAAAGCGTCAAGTTGACCTGTAAGCCGCATTCTGTACCTGCCTGAGGCAGGCGGTGATCATCTGTCTGGGAACGCCATTACTGGCATTCTCTGGCGGCCTACCCGGGTGTCAGACGGAACGAGCAGCCCCGTAATCGGCGCAGTGGATATTGCTATCCACCACCCCATTTCCACCCTGCTTGGCCTTGCTCCTGGCGGGGTTTGCCTGGCCGACGACATTACTGCCGCCGCCGGTGGTCTCTTACACCACCGTTTCACCCTCACCCACCCGTGCGGGCGGGCAATATACTTCTCTGTGGCACTATGCCATCGGGTCGCCCCGTCCGGCCGTTAGCCGGCGCCGTGCTCTATGGAGTGCGGACTTTCCTCGACTTCGCCGCGCCCCAACGGGGAACGGGAAGCCGCGACCACCCGGTCAACTTGACGCCGCTGATCGTAACATTCTGCTCCTGATGCGTCAAGCAAGCCAACCAGGGTAGTAACTACGCAGGTGCGAGGCGCTGGTCACAGGAGTTCCAACAGGCCAAAACCGTTCGGCCAGTGCCTTGCCCCCCCAGGGTAAGACCTGACAGGTCTGCGAGACCGGTCAGGTCTTATTATCAATAGGTCTAATAAGGTGGGTTAGATGTCGAGGTTGCGGACTTCGCTGGCGTGGGTGGTGATGAAGCGACGGCGGGGGGCGACTTCGCTGCCCATGAGCATGTCGAAGGTACGGTCAGCGATGACGG
>CAYQYJ010000169.1:0-7874 GCA_964421605.1 uncultured Ardenticatenaceae bacterium
TCAGCCCCGCCTGCGGCGGGGCTGACACCCACCACGATTAAGTGCAGCGCTACCCGCCAAGTTATTTACGGATAGTTAATAAGGAAAGCGGCAGCAGTTCAGTTGCGGCAAGGGGAGTGGTTAATTGGTGAATGGGCGAATGTGACCTGGGCCAGATTTACGCAACAATGCCCGCAGACATCTCAGCGGCGGCGGGTGATGGTGGAGGCTTCGGGCGAGCCAACGGGCAGCCGCACCTGAAAGGCGCTGCCTTTGCCCACTTCACTGCGGGCCTCAATCCGCCCGCCGTGCGCTTCCACCAATTCGCGCGTAATCGCCAACCCCAGCCCGGAGCCGCGCCGCTCGGCGGTGCGCGCGCGGGACTTATCTACCTGATAGAAACGCTCAAAAATACGGCTTAATTCATCGGCGGGAATGCCCGGCCCGCTGTCTTGCACCACGACGTTCACGGCGCGG
This sequence comes from uncultured Ardenticatenaceae bacterium, assembly GCA_964421605.1. Lineage (GTDB taxonomy): Bacteria > Chloroflexota > Anaerolineae > Promineifilales > Promineifilaceae > JAGVTM01. The sequence continues at coordinate 457 of CAYQYJ010000169.1, forward strand.
TCGCTATGCGCGCTCAGGCTGATATGCACCCGCCCGCCGGCAGGCGTATGCGCCAGGGCGTTGTCGGTCAGGTTGGTGAAAATTTGCATCAGGCGGTCGGCGTCGCCCCACACCGGGGGTACAGGCTGCAAATCCAGGCTCAGGCGCACATCCTTTTGCTGTGCGGGCAGGGCCAGGTTGCGCTGCACCTGTGTTAAAAGCTGCCCTAAATCTAACAACTCGCGGTTGAGTTTAAGCTGCCCCGATTCAATGCGCGCCAGGTCTAGCAGTTGGTTGACCATGCGCGTCATGCGTTCGGCTTCGCCATGAATAATGCCGGCAGCCTGCCGCAGTTCCTCAGGCGTGTTCATCATGCCGTCTAGCAGCGCCTGGCTCCAGCCACGCACCGAAGTCAGCGGCGTCTTCAGGTCGTGGGAAACATTAGCCACGAAATCCCGCTGCGCCTGTTGGCTGGCTTTTACCTGCGTGGCCATGGTGTTAAAGCTGGTGGACACCTGCTGCACTTCGGTGGGTCCAGCCGGCTCTATCTGCTGCTCATAATCCCCGGCGGCAATAGCGGTAGCCGCCCCCGCCAACTGCTGCAATGGCCGGGCCACGGAACGGGCAATCAGAAAAGCCAGCAAGATAGCCAGCAAGAAAGCCACCAGGCCGGCTGAACAGAGCGGGCGTAGGAAGGTGTCGCGGAAAAATTGGGCAGCGGATGGCTCCTCCTGAGCAAAAGCCAGCACCAATCCTCCCAGATGCCTGTCGGGCACAATCTGGGCATATAGCAGCCATACCTGGCCATCGGGCGCGCGCAGCCGCGCCGCCAGTACGTTGTTATCAGCGCGAATAGCGCCGCTCAGGGATTGCATGTTACTGAAGACCTGGCCCGACCATTTTTCGTCTGTGTCGTAAACGACTTGGAGATTGGCTGCCCGCAGCAGCAAAATGCGCGTATCCTGGGCGGACGCCGTTTCCACCAATACTTGCAGCAGGGCATCCTGGTTGGTGATGCCGGCATCGTACAACCGGTTTAACTCCCGCCGCGTGCCCAGACCAACCGCCGCCAGCTTCCCCAGCGTAGCCACCCCCCGATCCGCCGTGCTCAACGCCGACACCAGCAGCAGTGTGAAAGTCAAGATCACCAACACAGCGGCGATGACGACCGTATAAGATAAAAGCAGCCGGCTGCGCAGACTCTTAAACATGATGGCGCTATTGTAGCCTGATTTTGTATTCCCGTTGTGGGGGAATTGTAATCAGAGTGTAAATCCTCTCTTACGCCAGCAGATTTTTCGTTGCCCGTTTTCTGTTAACTGTTTTCTGTTAACCGTTAACCAGCTTATACCCCATGCCCCAAACAGTCTCTATCTGCGCGCTGCTCGCCCCCAACTTCTCCCGCAGGTGCGCCACGTGGACATCCACCGTGCGCGTCTGCCCATAAAACTCATACCCCCACACCAGGTCCAGCAGTTGATCGCGCGACAGCACAATATTGACGTGATCCATCAAGGTCAGCAGCAGGTCAAACTCCTTGGCGCGCAGATTCAGGCGTTCTCCGCGCACCAGTGCCTCGCGGCTGGCGGGATCCAGGGTGAGGTCGCCAAGCTGGCGAATTTTGCCCGGCGCGGCGCTGATGGATGGGCTGCTGCGGCGCAAAATAGCCCGCACGCGCGCCACCAGTTCGCGCGGATTAAACGGCTTGGTCAGGTAATCGTCCGCCCCCATTTCCAACCCCACAATTTTATCAATGTCGTCGTCGCGGGCAGTGAGCATGAGGATGGGCAGATTGCCGGCAGCGCGTAAATGCCGGCATACCTCCCACCCATCCATCTCTGGCATCATCAAATCCAGCACCACCAGAGCCGGCGGCGACTGCCGCACCTGCGCCAACGCCTCCACCCCATTCACAGCCGCCTGTACCTGGTACCCCTCCTTCTCCAGGTACAGGCGCGCCAGATCGCGGATGTGCGCCTCGTCATCCACCACCAGAACAGTTTCGCCAGCCATTACTTCTTCTTCTTCTTGGGAACCAGGGCCACCGCCTCAATTTCCACCAGCGCCCCCAGCGGCAGGCCAACTACCGCCACCGTTGACCGCGCCGGGCGTGTGTCGCCAAAAACGCGGGCGTAGACCTCATTCATCGCCGCGAAATCGCTCATTTGCTGCAAGAAAACGGTCGTTTTGACCACATGCGCCAGGGAAGTATGGGCGCTTTCCAGCACTGCCGTCAAATTTTGCAGCACCCGTTCCGTCTGCGCAGCCACATCCCCTTCCACCATCTGCCCCGTCTCCGGGTCAAGCGCAATTTGCCCCGCCGTATACACCAGGTCGCCGATGCGAATACCTTGCGAATAAGGCCCCACCGCTTTAGGGGCTTTGTCCGTCGCTAAAACTTTTTTCTTCATAACGCCTCCCTTGAAAATAGTCAACTCTGTAGGGCGGGTTGGCAACCCGCCCCTGCTGCAAAAACAACCTCATGCGCAGACCTGCAGGACAAACTGTTAGTTTGTCCACGCCAACTAACAGTTTACGCTACAGCTTTTCATCCCTCTAAAAAAGTAGGGCGATTTTGGAAAATCGCCCACCCGATTTTGGAAAATCGGGCTACAGGCGCGCTATTTCATTCATTTGTTAGCGCGCCGCAAGCGCGTGGCGTCTCCTGAGAATAACCCTGTCAAACTCACCGGGGTGTATAGCTACAGCCGCTTTTCATACACGCGGTACTTCTTATACACCTGGCCGGAAAACAACTCAATCCCCCGGTTCATCATGTCATTCGTTTCCAAAATCCAGGAAGCCTCCGCAAACTTATAACCAGCCGTGTAAGCCACTTTGGCTGTCTCATAATAGAGCAGCGCATCCACGCCGCGGGCGCGGTACGCCTGTACCACCCCCAGGGCGATCACCCGAATCCAATCCGCCTTGCGCTTATTCAAAATCATACGCGCCGCGCCGATGTAGGAGCCAATCACCGAAGCGCCCGGCCGCGCCCGGCCCAGCGGCTCGTTCACGTTAGGCGTACTCAAGGAAAAACCAACCGGTTCCCCATCTTGTTTTTCGCACATGAAGATCAGGCGTGGGTCCAGGATAGGCCGCAATCCCTCCGCCAGCCGCTCAATTTCCCCGTTTGTCATAGGCACAAAGCCCCAATTCTTCTCCCAGGCGTTGTTGTAAATGTTCTTGATCCGCGCCACTTCCGCATCCCAATCCTTCAGGTTGACCGGGCGCACAACCAGATTGTGCCGCTCCTGCGCCTTCTGCGCCACGCGCACCACTTTGGGCGGAATCTTGCCAGGGGCAGACACTTCCGCCAGGTCAATCTTCCAGGCCAACAAATCCATAGCCTTCTCAAAGCCCGCCGCCTGCAAGAAATCAATGTAGTAAGGGGGGTTGTAAGTCATCAAAAGCACGGGCGGCATGTGAAAACCTTCGATTAGCGTGCCGCATTCGTCATTGGTAGACAGATTCATCGGTCCCAGCAGCCGCTCCGCGCCCCGCTGCCGGCCCCATTCCGCAGCCGTATCCAGCAGCGCCAGCGCCGCTTCGCGGTCGTTCAACACTTCAAAAACGCCAAAATGGGCTACGTTCTCATTATGGAACTGGTTATGGCGGTGGTTCAAAATGGCTGCAACTGTGCCCACCGCCCGCCCATCACGAAAGGCAATAAAGTAATCCGCTTCGGCGTGTTCAAAGAAAGGGTTTTTCTTTTTGTCGAAAAATTCCAACCGTTCAAAATAGAGCCAGGGAACCCAATCAGGATCGTCACGATAGACATCCCAGGCCACTTTAATAAACTGGCGCAGTTGCTTATCGGTTTGCACACGTTCAATTGTCAGGCTCATGACGGTTTTCCTTTCAGGGTTGGCATAATCTGGCGCGAATAGAACTGACACCCGCGGCGGCAGTCAGGCGCATTGTAACATGGGGACGCAAATTTTGCCGACATTGCGAACAGAACAGATTAAAAAAGTCTGGCAAACTTCTGTAATCTCTCGCGTCGGTTCGCGCGCCTACAAAAACCTGGGCCGCTGCAAGCCCATTTGCGCCAGCCGCGCCTTGTGGCGGGCGACTTTTTTCTCCTCATAAAGGCGAGTATACTGCGCCTGCGCCGCCTGGTAAGCAGCAGTATCTCCCGTTATTTCCCACAACGTATCGCTAATTTCCGCCTGTATTTCTGCCTGTATTTCCTCTTCAAAGTCGCTGGCTTGCAGCCGCTGCAAACGCGCCTGCGCCTGCGCCACGTTGCCGCCAATCGCCAACAAACGGGCCGCCAAAAGTTCGCTTTTAGCGTGATACTGCACGCGCCCGATCTCCGCGGCTAACCGCCCCCCTTCTTCGTTCGTCTTTTGCGCTTCCGTGTAACGACCCAAAGCAAACAGACATTCAGCGTAGGATACCAGCACCCAACATAAATAGTAGTGCGCGCCCGCCTGGCGTAAATGGGGAATGGCTTCGGCAAACAACGGCAGCGCCTCGGCATGACGGGCCTGATATTTGAGGGTATCGCCCATGTTGCCCAGATGGCGAGCCACGCCTGCCAGGGCGCCAGCGGCGCGATCCAGGTCTATGGCCCGCTGATAATAAGCCACGGCGCGGCGATATTGGCCCATTTCCATGTGCACGTTGCCCGTATTACCCAACAGAGTCGCCTGCATGGATTTATCGCCCAGTTCCTCAGCCAGCTTCAGGGCGCGGCGATAATGTTCCAGCGCCTCGTCAAAGTGGTAGCGCCGCCGCGCAATCACGCCCAGGCCCCCGGTACACATAGCCATGCCCCGTTTGTGATTGAGTTCCGCGGCAATTTGCAAGGCTCGCTGGTAGCAATCATGCGCTTTATCCAGTTCGTCTTGCTGCCAGTGCAGTAAACCCTGGTTTTGAGTGAAGCGACCAATGTTTTCGCGGTGGTTTAGCCGTTGGGCAATGGCTAAGGCTTCCTGGATGTGGGTAATGGCTTCCGTGTAAGCGCCCGTATCTTTGTAAACGAGGCTGAGATTGGCGTGGTTTTCGGCAACCTGCATCTCCAGGCCCAGGGCGCGGTTAATGCGCAGCGCCTGCTCTTGCGCCTGGATGCACGCCGCCACCGCGCCCCGATTGCGGTGCACAGATCCCAGAATACCCCAGATATGCGCCATGTCCGCGGAACCATCCTGGACAACCTGTAAAGCCTGTTCCAGGGCGGCGACGGTTTCTTCATATTCACCGCGTAGTTCATGCAGACGGCCCAGGGCGATAAATGCCGGCACGTTCCACCCCTCATCCCCCGTATCAATCACCTGCTGCGCCAGCCCAATAGCCATCTCCAGGTCGCCTAACTTCTCGCAAAAGACAACCTGCGCCAGCCGCATCTGGTTCACCAGCGGCAGCGGCGCGCGCACATGCGCCAGCGCCAGGGTCACCGCCTCATACCCTTCACGGTACAGCCCTTTGAACTGATAAAACTCAATCAGGTGCGACAGCGACTGCGCCAACAGATCGGCCGCCTGCTGGAATACAGCCCATTGCCAGGCGGCGCGAATGTTATCCAGGTCGGCTTGAATACGGCTCACGGCTGCCGCCGTCGCGGACGGCTGCACCGCTACCAGCGACAAGTACCAGGCAGCGTGCCGCTGCGCCAGGGCGGATTCATCCACCAGGTAAGCGCGGGCAAACTGGCGCAAGACGGGATGCAGACTAAAGCGTCCACTTTCCAACCGCTGCAACAGCGCGTGATCTAACAATACAGTCATGCTGGCGACCGACGCAGTCGTGACCGCCTGAGCCGCCTCCAGAGTAAAACTTTCCTGGAAACAGGTCATTTCACTGAAGGCGATGCGAGCATCTGCCGGCAGCAGCGACCAGGCATGTTCAAAAATAACGCGCAAACTACGGTGACGCTCTGGCGTATCCCGCCTGGTTGCCACCAGCGACTCCACCCCGGCAGCAATTTGCGCCGCCAACTGGTCGGCGGAATAAAGCTGCAGCCAACTGGCAGCAATCTCCAACGCCAGCGGCATACCCGCCAGCAGGCGGCAAATATCACCAATCGCCGCTGCATTATGCTCATCTAGCTGAAACGCCGGACGAGTTTGCTGCGCCGCGTGCACTAGAAGCTGCACCGACGGGTAATCCGCCATCTCCGCTGCCGCCAGACCCGACGGCGGCGTGGGCAGCCCTACCAGCGGCAAACGCCATTCGCCGCGCAGATTGAGCGGCAGGCGGCTGGTGACCAGCAGGCGCGTCTGCGGCGCCTGCTGCAAAATCTGCTCTACTGCCCGCGTATCCGGCAAAAGCTGTTCGTAGTTGTCCAACACCAACAGCAGCGGCGGCGACTGTAAATGGAAAAAGGCGCTGTCGCCGTCATCGTCGCTGTCGAAATCAAGCTGCGTTTGCAGCCGCGCCAGCACGTCCGCCGCCGACAAACCATGCTTGCCCACCGCCACCCCCAACTGCTGCCCCAACGTCTGCCACAATAGCTGCTGCGTGGTCACGGCGCTGAGGGGCACAAAATAAGCCTCGCCAGCGCTGACCTGCGCCACCCAACGAGTGGCAGCCGCTATTGCCAGCCGCGTCTTCCCCATGCCGCCCGTTCCCGTAATGGTGACCAGACGGGTCTGGGGATGGCTCAGGCGGCTGGCTATCAGGGCCACGTCATCGTCGCGCCCAATAAAGGCGGTCAGAGCCGGCGGGAAATGGCGCAGGCGGGCAGCGGGGGAGCGATCCTGGCGAATGGTTGCCGCCAGCGCCTTCGTTTCTCCAGACGGCTCCACGCCCAACTCTTCCGCCAGCACCGCCTGACACTGGGCGTATTGCGCCAGCGCCTGCGCCCGCTGCCCGGCTGCCGCATAAGCCCGCATCAGTTGGCGGTGCGCCGTTTCTCGCCACGGCTCCAGCGCCAACTGGCGCGCCGCATACTGCTGCACCTGCTCTGTTTGTCCCAGAGCCAGACACTGATCCGCCAGCCGCGCCAACACAGACAGCGCCTGTTGGTGTAACTGCTCGCGGCGCACCGTCAGCCACTCCTCAAAAACGGGCGCGCCGGACACGGACAACCCCGCCAGCAGTTCCCCCTGGTACAGGCTGGCGGCAGCAGCCCACTGCGCCGGATCGTCGCTGCGCGCCTTTTGTTCAAACTGCTGCACATCTATGGCGGCGCTGCCGGCATGGAACTGCACCTCCGCCCGCGTGATACTTAAATACCTGTCAGCGCTCCCCTGCGTCGTTTCCTCCAGCGCCTGCCGCAGGCGGAAAAGCGTCTTGCGCAAATTCGCCAATGCCGCCGCTTCGTCCCATTCGCTCCACAGCAACGTCGCCAGCGCCGTGCGCGTATGCGCCCGACCAGATTCCGCCGCCAGATACGCCAGCAGCGCCCGCACCTTATCCGTAGCAAACCCCTCAACAGGTTGGTCGCCTTCCATCACGCGAAAATCGCCCAGCAGTCGCAGTGCAATCATACG
>CAYQYJ010000170.1:0-5017 GCA_964421605.1 uncultured Ardenticatenaceae bacterium
GGTTGGAGCGGCTGCCGCTGCTGCCGGCATTTTACCGCCTGACTGCAGCCATTCACGATACGCAACTGCCGCGCGCCTTTGATTACCACGAGGAAGCGTATTCGTTTCGCGTGGTGGCAACCGATGGCGCGGAGAAGCAGCCGGGGTTGGTAGATTTGCCGGCTCATTGGGATTGGGAGCCAATGGCATGAGCCAGGCGCTGCCCGCTGCCAGCCGCCTGGTCCCTTCTTCGCCGCGTCCACCAGGTTCTTTACCCTTGTGGCTGCCGATTCTGCTGTACCTGCTGCTGGCTGTCGCCTATCTTTTTGCCGTGCCTGTGGGCGAGTCGCCGGACGAGCCGGGGCATTTGCAGTGCATTGGGCAGGTGGCGGCGCTGGGGCGGCTACCGCAAATTGAGCCGCCGCCGACTGGGGCGTGGTGGTCGCGGGAAGCCATTTTGTCAGGGCGAATGTGCTACCATATGCCGCTGTATTATTTGTTGGCTGGCGGCTTGCAGCGATTGGTTCAAGGGCGGACGCCGCTGCCGCCGCTGCCGCCTAACCATCCTGAGTGGGATGGGGCGACGGCAGGGCCGATGTTTACACATGCCGGCAAAACCGCCTGGTACATCCTCGACGAGGCGGCGGCGGTGACGTTGATACGGCTGGCGGGCATCGCGCTAGGAGTGGCCGTGTTGTGGGCGGCGGATCGCACGGCGCATTTCTTACAGCCGGAGGGAGAAACAACGCGACAACTGGCGCTGCTGCTGCTGGCAGGTTGGCCCCAGTTTTTGTTTATGAGCCGGGCTGTCAGCAATGATACGCTAGCTACGGCGCTGGGCGCAGTGGTTCTGGCGCTGCTGCTGGACGTGGGCCGGGCCAATCGGTATGGCTGGTTAGCCTGGTTGGCGTGTCTGGCGGTATTGACGAAGATAACGATGGTATTTCTGCCAGGAGTGCTGCTGGCGGCATTTCTGATGGAGAGTCTGTTGGTTTATCGCGCTCAGGCGCGCGCTTACGTCCGCCCCGGTTTGATCCTATCTGGTTTGTTCCTGGCCCTGGCGGCGTTGCTGTGGCTGCAACCCACGCTGCGCAGCCATTTGCAGTTGAGCGAGCTTTCCTTTGGCGTCATGGACGGGGCCACGCAAACACTGGCTTATTGGGGGCAGGTGTTCACCTTGACGATGAGTTCGGGCTGGGCGCGTTTTGGGTGGATGAATTTGCCGGCCCCCCAATGGCAGGCTGTTCTGTGGTGGGGTATTATAGCGGGCGCAGGTCTGTCGGGCCTGTATTTTTCGTGGCGCGCCGCCGCCACGCCGACGCGGCGGTGGCAAACGGCGGTGGTGGTATTGTGGTTGGTTGGTCTGGCGGCCATTTACGGGCGCATCAATCTCAACAGGTTTCAACCGCAATTTCGTTTGATTATGGCGGCTGTGCCGGCATTGACCGCTCTGGCTGCTGTGGGTATGGCCCATTCCGCGGCCCGTTGGCCTCGCTGGCAGCGGCGGCTACCCTGGCTGTTGGCTGGCGTGCTGCTGATCAGTAACGTCTGGTTGATTCTGGCGGTTCTGGCGCCGGCTTATTATTGAAGAATTTGCTGCATGAAAAATAAACCCGTTCTTCTTTTGACTCTTTTTATCGCTACTCTGGCGCTGATTCTGGCGGCGTGGGGGCGCGATCCCGCCAGCCTGGTCGCTGTGTTGGCGGTGGAGGCGGATGAGGCGCCGGCAGCGGCAACGATGCCGGCAGCGCCCGCGACGCAGTTACAGCCGGATCATCACCCCGCTGCAGACATGGACGCTCTGGACGGAGCGGCGCAGGCGGAGCCCACAACCCTTACCAGCGCGGCAACGCTGACGGAAACAGCCCATCAGGCGTATCTGCCTATCTCTTTCTACAAATTCACCGATTATCCCGCCCCCCACGACACGGGCTTCAACTGCCGCTACGGCATCGCTGCCTGGATGCAGTTGCACGTCAAACCGCTGGCGGAGTTCCACGCCGGCTGGTTTCTCACCTTTAACACCCGTTCGCCGCAGGCGCATTGGAACGTGGAGTACGTGCCCGTGGTGCGCATCAAGCAGGATCGGGATGGAGCGGGCTATCGCCTGCCCACCGTCAGCGTCACGCCGCCGCTGACGGACGACGGTCTGGGGGCGCTGGTGGATAACCAGCCAGGGGCGTTGTGGTTTGTGGGGAATGAGCCAGATCGCGTCTACTGGCAAGACGACACGATGCCCGACGCTTATGCCCGTATTTACCACGACATTTATCATTTCATCAAACAGCGCGATCCCACAGCGCAGGTGGGCATTGCCGGCCTGGTACAGGTGACCCCTGGGCGGATGCAATACCTGGACATCGTCTGGGAAACGTATCTAAACACCTACGGCACGACGATACCTGTGGATGTCTGGAACATGCACCTTTACATTTTGCCGGAGATGAAGATTGATGGCAGTGGGTCGCGCGCCGCCGTGGCCCTAGGTACAGACCCCGCGCTGGCGATTTTGGAGAACCATACGGGTAAGCCCGATCAATGCCCACGCGACGACGTTTATTGCTACGCCGAACATGACGACATGGATATTTTTAGGCAGCAGGTGTTGTGGATGCGCGCCTGGATGAAGGAACATGGGCAGCAGTATAAGCCGTTGGTGTTGTCAGAGTTTTCCACGCTGTATCCTTACGAGATTGACAACCCGAACGATCCCAGCCAATGTTTTCTCAAAGATGAAAATGGGGAATGTTTTACGCCTGAGCGGGTTTCCCGTTTTATGGAGGATACTTTTGCCTATCTGGAGACAGCCACCGATCCGCAGTTGGGTTATCCTTTGGACGGGAATCGGCTCATTCAACAGTGGCTCTGGTTTGCCATGGATGAGGGCGTTGCCGGCAGTTCCAACCGGCTAATAGATGCCCAGACGCAACAGATGACGGCGGTGGGGCAGAACTTCAGCCTGGCGGTAGCCGCCATTCCGCGTTACGTCAACCTGCTGCCTGCGCAAACCATTAACCGCGTCGTTACCTCCCCCACAGGCAGCCTTGTGCCAGAGATTGGCGTCCTGCTGCGCAACAATGGCAACCTGGACCTGACAGACACCGATTTCACCGTTACTTTCTACGCCGATCCGGGTCTGACCGCGCCTATTGGCAGCGTCGTTGTGCCGGCTATATCCGGCTGCGCCCGCCGCGCCCAACTCGCCAGCGTTCCCTGGAGCGACGCCGAGCCTGGCGTGCAATATTACTGGTACAAGATTGACGCCCTGAACCAGGTGACAGAGCGTGACGAAACGGATAACGCCGGCGCTGGTATGGTCATCATACAGCCGCAGCAGTTGTTCTTGCCCGTTGCCGTGCGTTAATTTACTTTTGGCGCTGAGCGCCAAGGCGCAAAGAGCGCGAAGACTTCGGGCGGCGATTTTTATAGCAAACGCTTACATTTACTTCACGTCAGGCTTATAGAATTGTGCTTTGCTACAGTCGCGTAGTGGACGGGAAGCATCTTATTAACTGTCCGTAAATAACCTGGCGATTGGGGTTTGTAGTAACCGCTTTAGCGGTTTGGACGGTTAAAACCGTCACTACGAACTTAACGGGCGAAAAATATCAGCGACGGGCAATTTTGGGCGCGTATGCGCCCAAAATTGCCCTAAAAATGGGTTTCAGCCCCGCTGTAGGCAGGACTGACACCCACGACGATTAAGTGTAGCGCTACCTGGTGGACTGGAGTTGCTACTTTTGATAGGATAGGGGCGAATAGGATAGGACGCGCTGCCGTCAGTCATACAGAGTTGGGAGATCAGGCTGGGAGGAAACCAGACTCCGGAGGCATTGGGCAAAAATTATGGGATCAAACGTCAGGAAACCGTTAAAAGGGTTGGTATTAACTTGTGTGTTGGCGACTGTCTGGGTCTTCACTTTGAAAGCCGCCGAACTCCAGCAGCCCGATTCGGGTCTTCTTTTGACCGAATACCCCATTCCCTACGCCGAAAGCCGCCCCTGGCGCTTGCACGCCATTGCTCCAGGTACGGTCTGGTTCACCATGTCGGGCGCCAGCGCTATTGGCTTGCTGCAAGTGACGCAGGCAGGCAGTTACACTTTTACCCGTTACGACACGCCGACCCCAGACAGCCAGCCTTATGATCTGGCTTACCGTGATGGCGAGGTATGGTTTACGGAGTACCAGGCTAACCAGGTGGCGCGGCTGAATGTAGCCAACGGCGTTATCACGGAATTTCCGTTGCCCACGCCAGATAGCCGCCCCACAGGGATTGACGTCGCCAGCGGCGGAGACGTCTGGTTTGTCACCGAAAGTGGCGATACCATTGGTCATCTGGACCCGGCGACGGGCGTCATAACTGAATTCAGTCACGACAAATTGACCAATGCCCAGCTTGCCGATGTGGCTGTTTTTAACGACAGCAGCATCTGGGTGACGGCGCCTGGGCGCGGCGAAATATACAATTTCGTCCCTGCCTACAATCAAGTAATCCCCCTTTTCCCAGGCGCGGGCAGCCTGCCTACGCAGGTGGCGTTGGAAGGGAATAATCCCTGGATAACGGATAATGGCAACCGGCGCATTGGCCGGTATGCCCCAGGGACGTTAACCTTCTGGCGTTGGTACGAGATTAACAGCAACAACGTCATCCTGGCAGGTATCGCCTATCGCAGCGTGGGAAACAACCGCCAGGTGTGGTTCACGGAACAAAATACGAACCGTGTGGGGCAGCTCATTGTGGACGGGGACACGGGTTATGTAACCCGTTTCTGGCGACAGGCGCTGCCCACAGTGTCCAGCCAACCCATCGGCATTGACGTAGACGCCGATGGCACGGCCTGGATTGCCGAGAGCCAGGGCAATGCGATTGCCGCCTGGCGCGACCCTTACTATGATTTGCCGGCAGCGGTGTTTTCGCCCGTCTTCACCAACGAATGATGAGAAAGGATTTGATGAAAAGATTCCCCCTTGTTTTGTTGTGTTCGCTTTTACTGCTCTCTTTGGGCGTTTCCTGGCAGGCGGCGGCTGCGCCGCAGGC
>CAYQYJ010000170.1:5117-7826 GCA_964421605.1 uncultured Ardenticatenaceae bacterium
CGCTTTTACTGCTCTCTTTGGGCGTTTCCTGGCAGGCGGCGGCTGCGCCGCAGGCTACGGCTGCGCCTACCACCGCTACGACTGTTTATCTACCCACTCTGAGCAGCCAGTTTCGCGGTTACGTGCCGCCGACGATTTTTGGCGTGCAGATGTACGGGGCGACGGGGTCAGCCCAACCGTTTCACGCCCAACTGCTGCAAACGGGCACGACCTGGATCCGGCTGCCTGTGGAGTGGAGTTCGGTGGAACCGACGAACAGGCTGCCGGCAACCTACAACTGGGGCACGGTTAACAACGCCATGCGCGCCGCCAGTGAAGGGTTTTCGATCATTGCCACAATTGCCGGCAATCCCAGTTGGGCAGCCACGTATCCCAGCGGGCGCATTGATCTCGTTTCCGTGAATGAGTTTGCCGAATTCATCGGGGCGTTGGTAGAGCGGTATGACGGGGATGGGTACAACGACGCGCCTGGTTCGCCTATAGTGACTTATTGGGAGCTGTATAACGAGCCAGATGCCGGCAATATCCCCAGCGACGTGCGTTGGGGGAACTATGGCGCTGACTACGCCATCCTGCTGCAAGTAGCCTACACCGCTGTCAAAGACGCCAACCCCAATGCCCAACTTGTTTTTGGCGGCATCGCTTACGATTGGTTTGAAGAAGATGGCGGGCCTTTCGTCTCCCATTTTCTGGGCGACGTTTTGAGCAATGGCGGCTGCCCCTACTTTGATGTCATGAATTTCCACGCCTACCCCGCTTATGCTGGCCTTTGGGCGCCGCATGGGCCGGGCTTGCGACAAAAAGCAGAAGCGATTCGTTCCCTGGTCGCCGCCCAATGTCAGGAGAATAAACCCCTGGTGATCACGGAAACGGGCTGGCACAGCAACGCCACGCCAGGATGGCCGGATACAACGGAGCAGACGCAGTCTCACTATGTGGTGCAGTTGGGCGTGCAAAGTCTGGCAGCCGATCTGGATATAATGATCTGGTGGACTTTTTCCGACGTCGGCTTCCCCTATCCTTTTGATACCGGTCTGCTGGATTATTATGGAGAGACCAAGCCTGCTTTTACGGCTTACGCGACCATGATCGCCGAATTGGGGCAGGCTGCCTTTATACGGACGCTGCCCCACGGCGAGACGGGCGCGCCAGAGCTAGAGGTGCATCAGTTTGAACGGGATGGGCGCGCCCTATACGTGGCCTGGCTCAATCCGATTAATACGGCTCAGGTAAAAACGCTGTATTTGCCGGCAGCGCAAGCCACCATGCGCACGGTATACGGGGCGGCTTCCACCGTTCAGGATGGCGACGATGGTGCAGTGGATGGGCGTATCCGGCTCTCTGTGGGCGGCGCGCCCGTATACGTGGAGGTAACCCCATGAAATGGAAAGCTGGCGCCTGGTTTAACCGGATTGACAAACCGATGCTGCTGGCAGCCTTTCTGCTGCTGACCTCTCTGGTCGTTCTCTGGCGACAGCCGCGCGCTTATTCAGCCGCACCCCACGCGGTTTACTTGCCCGCGTCGGTGAAAGGCGGGCCTACTGGTTTGTGCCGCTTTAGCGTTAACTTTCTGGGAGATGAAGACCAGTACGACATCAGGCCACTGCGCCTGGGTTGGTATATCAACTACAAGGCGGACGCCGACCCCACTCGCCCCCATGGCGCTGAATATGCGCCCATCATTGACCTGGAACAGACTGGCCCAGACGCCGAAGATTATGTCTACCGGCCCTCCGGCCAGGAGCTGGTGGAGACAATTGCCGGCAATCCCGGCGGACACTGGTTGATTGGCAACGAACCCGACCGCCGCTACTTCCAAAATGATATGGAGCCGCACGTTTACGCGCGCGCTTACCATGAACTATACCACCTCATCAAAGCCCAAGACCCCACCGCCCAAATCGTGGCGGGCAACATTGTCCAGCCCACTGAACTGCGCCTGCAATATCTAGACATGATCCTCGATTCCTACCAGGCGCAGTTTGGCGCGCCCCTGCCCGCCGACGCCTGGGGGGCGCACAACTTTATTCTGCGCGAAGCGCGCTGCGGCGTCATTCCCGACTGTTGGGGGGCAGATATTCCGCCTGGCATCCCTGCCGACACAGGCGAACTGCTGGATATTGAAGATAACGACAACGTGGAAATATTTATTGAGCGCGTGACACGGATGCGGCAGTGGATGGCCGATCGCGGTTATCAAGAGACAAGTTTGTTCATTGACGAATTTGGCGTCCTCATGCCCGAAGACCTGGGCTTCCCGCCGGAGCGGGTTAACGCCTTCATGAACGCCACTTTTGACTACCTGCTATCTGCCGTAGACCCGGCTATAGGCTATCCCTACGATGGCTACCGGCTGGTGCAGCGCCTCTCCTGGTACAGTTCCTCAGATGACCCGTTCACATTTAATGGTCGCCTTTGGAACCCCGCTAACGGGGCTTTGACGCCAGTGGGGCAAAATTACGCCAGCTACGTGGCGCCGCTGCTGGATGTGCTGGATTACTATCCTGCCAGTCTAACGGCGACGCCGGTCGCGGCAGCGCCAGGACAGGCTGTCGCTCTCACCCTCTCTGCTCGTATCGCCAATCAAGGTAATTTGCTGGGGCAGGGCAACCTGGTAGCCCGTTTTTATCGTGGCAACCCGGACAGCGGCGGCGTGCAGATTGGCAGCGACGTAACCCTGCCTGGGCCAACGGGCTGCGGCGAAACGAC